>NZ_JBSFLV010000014.1:0-103782 GCF_053599215.1 Streptomyces sp. NPDC001002
CAGGGCGACGCCGTAGTCGCTGCTCTCGTGCCAGCCGGTGAGGGTGGCCTGGGTCCTGATGTGGGCGCCCAGGCCCTCGGGGTCGGCCGTGCCGTGCGTCAGGAGGCCGGTCACCTCGTCGATCCGGTTGACGAAGGCGAACGTCCGCACCTTGCTGAACTGGTCGTGCAGCGCCTGCACCAGCAGCATCGTGAAGTCCGAGAAGCCGGACACCGACCCCGACACATCGCACAGCAGCACGAGTTCGGGCCGCACCGGACGTCGTCTGCGCAGCACCGGCTTCATCGGCACCCCGCCCGTCGACAGCGAGCCGCGCAGGGTGCGCCGCAGATCGATGGTGCCCCGCGCGGCCCGGCGCCGCCGCGCCGCGAGCCGGGTGGCGAGCTTGCGGGCCAACGGCTGTACGGTCCTGCGCAGTTCGGCGAGCCGGTCCTTGCCGGCGTACAGGAAGTCGACCCGGTCCGCCGTCGGCGCCACCGCGCGCCGGGCCAGCTCGTCCCGGTCCCGCCGCTCGGCCACCCGCCGCCGCGCCTCCGCCGCCACCTGCCGCCGGAACGTCTCGATGCGCCGCCGGATCTCGTCGTCGAGCAACCGGTCCGAGAACCCCGAACTCCCGTCCCGCGCACGGACGGTGTCACGCACCCGGGCGAACAGCGTCTGCGGCCGGATCCGTTCGAGAGTCTGGTACGAGGACCAGCCGTCCGACTGCGGTGAACTGCCGTATCCGCCGAAGCCGTCGACCGCCTCCGCCGCCAACTGGCCCATCAGGGCGAGGTCTTGGGTCGCCAGCGCGGCCGCGAGCCGGTCCCGCAGGTCGTCCCGCCCTGCGGACTCCGTCTCCGGGGCGCCGACGCCTCGCGGGAAGTACAGGTCGAAGACGGGGTCGAACACCTGGCGCTGCGCCGGACCGTGCAGCAGCGTCGCGGCCAGCCCCTCGCGCAGCAACTCGCGGTCGGCGAGGCCCAGTTCGGCCATCGCCTGGGCCGCGTCCACGGTCTCGCCGGTCCCGATGCGCATGCCGTGCGCGCGCAGCGCCCCGACCAGCGAGGTCAGCCGCTCGGCGACCCCGGGGGCGGTCACACGGCGTCCAGGTCGAGCTTGGCGGCGGCCTTGAGGACGTCGTCCTGGTGCTTGAGGAGAACGCCCAGGGTGTCCCGTACGACCGTCTCGTCGAGGGTGTCGGCGCCGAGGGCGAGCAGGGTGCGCGCCCAGTCGATGGTCTCGGCGACCGAGGGGACCTTGCGCAGGTCCATGGCGCGCAGCGCGCCGACCACCCGGACCACCGAGGCGGTCAGCGTCTCGTCCAGGGCGGGCACCTTCAGCCGTACGATCCGCCGCTCCAACTCCTCCTCGGGGAAGCCGATGTGGAGGAAGAGGCAGCGGCGGCGTAGGGCCTCGGACAGCTCGCGGCTCGCGTTCGAGGTGAGGACGACGAAGGGGCGGCGGGTCGCGGTGACCGTGCCGAGTTCGGGGACCGTGATCTGGAAGTCGCTGAGCACCTCCAGGAGGAGGCCCTCGACCTCGACGTCCGCCTTGTCGGTCTCGTCGATCAGCAGCACCTTGGGGTCGTCCCCGCGGATGGCCGTCAGCAGCGGGCGGGGGAGGAGGAACTCCTCGCTGAAGATGTCCGTGCGCGTCTCGTCCCAGGACTCGTCCCGTCCTGCGCTGATGCGCAGGAGCTGCTTGGCGTGGTTCCACTCGTACAGTGCCCGGGACTCGTCCACGCCCTCGTAGCACTGCAACCGGACCAGCCGCGCGTCCGCCACCTCGGCCACGGCCTTGGCCAGCTCGGTCTTGCCGACCCCGGCGGGCCCCTCCACCAGCAGCGGTTTGCCGAGACGGTCGGCCAGGAAGACGGTCGTGGCCACCGCGGGCGAGGCGAGATAGCCGGTCTCGGCCAGACGCGCGGAGACGTCGTCGACGGATGTGAACAGCAACGGGGCCTCCAGGTCGGCGCGGCGCGGAACCACTATCTAAGCGCTTGTTCACCCAGTCTGTCACGGGTGTCCTGGGTCTCCCCAGCGGTATACCGATCGGTTTACCAGCGGTATACCGATCGGTTTCCATACCGGCTTCCGCGGAGGTAACCTCGCTTGTATGACCACGACGGACAAGGTGTCGACGACGGACAAGGTGTCGACCAGGGACCGGCTGCTCGACGCGGCCGGGGAGCTCTTCTACCGTGACGGCGTCTCCATCGGCGTCGAGGCGCTGTGCCGGGCGGCCGGTGTCTCGAAGCGGTCGATGTACCAGCTCTTCACCAGCAAGGACGAGGTCCTCGCCGCGAGCCTGGAGCGGCGCGCTCCCGAGATCGCGGCCCAGCTCGCCGAGGGGCTGGAGCAGGTCGCCACTCCGCGGGAGCGCATCCTGCACGTCTTCGAGCGGTCTGAGTGGCTCTCGACAGGCCCCGACTACCAGGGCTGCCCCTTCCTGGCCGCACTGGTCGAACTGAAGGACCCCGAGCACCCGGCGAGCAAGGTCGCCGGCCTCGCCAAGCAACAGCTTCAGGACGGGTTCCGCGCCGAGGCGGAGCGCGGTGGCGCACCGGACCCGGAGTTCCTGGCCCGGCAGCTGATGCTGGTCTACGACGGCGCGAGCGCCCGCGCAGGCGCCCGGATCGAGACGCTGGACGGGCTGAGCATCGCGACAGCGGCGGCGCTGCTGGACGCGGCCGGCGTGAAGTAGACCCGCCGGGCGCGAAGCCCTCGAATGCCGGACGGGCACAGGCGAAGGGGCGGCCACCGAAGCAGCCGCCCCTTGCCCGAGGTCACGGAACCAGCCGGTCCCGAGGGCCGCCGAAGCCGCCGCCCCGAGACGGATCACGCGGCGACCGCCACCGCCCCCACCGCCGGGGCGCGCAGCACTCGCCGTGCCGTCGTCAGGGTCGTCCCCAGCGTCACCGCCGTCGCGATCGCGGCGACCGCGAGCCAGATCCCGAGCCACTGGTCCGGCAGCACCCCGTCGGTCCGGACGACCGTGAACGGGATGGTCCCCGCCAGCGCGGCCACTGTGCCGAAGACGACACCGACGACGGTCAGCAGCAGCCCTTCGACACCCACAACTCCGAGCACCTGCCCGGGAGTCGCGCCCGCCAGGCGCTGCTGCCCGAACTCCCGGCTGCGGTAAGTCGTCGCCGCGTACAGAGAGTTGACCAGCATCACGCAGACGAACACCACGATGATGCCGACGACCGTGAGGTTGAGCGTCTCCAGGTTCTTGTCGGCGACGGACTTCTTCAGCCCCGAGGCAGCCACCGCGTCGCTCTCCACCGCCTGCATCGTGAGGGTCGCCGAGGCCACCGCCGTGAACAGCACCAACGACGTGAGGATCCCGGCGAGTTGACCGGTCCGCTCCCGCAGGTTCCGCACGGCCAGCCACCCGGCCGCACCGGACAGCGGCAGCCGGTCGAGCACCGCCTTCAGCAACCGCGGCGCCAGCAGCGCGAACCCCACCGACAACAGGATCGCCCCGTATGCCGGAGCCGCCATCAGCGCCGGGTCCGTCGCCGAGAACGCGAACGTCGACAGCACCGACACCGCACCGACGGCCAGCGCCGCCCAGGCGAGGAACGTCCGTGCCCGGCCCCGCGGTTCACTCCGCCGCGTGGCCCGCCGTACGGCCAGGAACGCGGCGCCCGCCGCCGCGAGCAGGGTGATGTCCATGCCCGACATCAGCGCGACCGTGCCGAAGGAGTACTCGACCGACCCCGAGACCTGACCGCTGTCCTGGAACATGTCCAGCAGCCACCGCCCGCCGAGCATCGCGGGACCGATCGCCAGCACCGCGCCCACCAGGGCCACGACCGCCGCCTCACCCACGACCATCCGCTTCAGCTGCGCCGGAGTCGCTCCCGAACTGCGCAAGAGCTCCAACTCGGCAGCCCGCTGGCGCACGTTGACCGTGAGCGTGGAGGCGACCGCGAAGAACACCAGCAGCGTGCCGTAACCGCCGACGACGCTCGCGGTGGTGGTCAGCGTCTCCCGGCTCACCGAGTCGACACCGGTCCCCGCGGCCGTGTCGTGCAGGGAGTTGAACGTCATGATGATCGTCGCGCCCAGGAACGCCGACACCAATGTGGCGAGGAACCGCCCGGGCCGCTGTCGTATCGAGCGCATGGCCAGTACGAACATCGCTCACACCCCCACCGTCACGTCGTCGCCCAGGTGCGCGAGGCGCTCGGCCACCGCGTCCGCGGTCGGTGCGTCGAGGCGTCCGGCCAGCCGGCCGTCCGCGAGGAACAGCACGGAGTCGGCGTAGGAGGCGGCGACCGGGTCGTGCGTCACCATCACCACGGTCCGGCCGTGCACCTGGACCGCCTCCCGCAGCAGCCGCAGCACGTCCCTCGCGCTACGGGTGTCCAGCGCGCCGGTCGGCTCGTCCGCAAAGATCACCCGCGGCTCGGTCACCAACGCCCGGGCGATCGCGACCCGTTGGCGCTGACCGCCGGAGAGCTGGGCGGGCCGGTGCCCGAGCCGGTCGCCGAGACCGACCTGTTCGAGGACCTCCCGGGCCCGCCGCCGGTCGACGCGCCGGCCGGCCAACTTCAGCGGCAGCACCGTGTTCTGCGCCACCGTCAGCGTCTCCAGCAGGTTGTACTGCTGGAACACGAACCCGATCCGGCCGCGCCGGAACTTCGTCAACTCGGCCTCGCCGCCGCCCGTCAGCTCCGTGCCGTCCACCTGCACGATCCCGCTGTCCGGCCGGTCCAGTCCGGCCGCGCACTGCAGCAGCGTCGACTTGCCCGAACCCGACGGCCCCATCACCGCGGTGAAGGTGCCCCGGGCCAGCCCGAGCGTGACGCCGTCGAGCGCGGCCACGGCACCCTCGTCGCTGCCGTACGTCTTGCTCACCTTCACCAGTCGCAGTGCCTCGGCGGCGGGTCCCTTGTCGTGGCCGCGCCGCGATCCCGTGCGAAACATCGTCATCACTCCCCGTCCGGCACGCCCTGTGCCCTGCCAAAGAACCTACGGAGAGCGAGGTCGGAGCACATGGGGCGCAGAACCCGTATCGAGGGGTGTACTCAGCGACACCCCTCGGGTGGTCCTGCGGCTGTCGGGGGAGGCTGTGACAGGCCTGTGACCGGAGGTATGGCTTCCGTCACAGCCCTCCGGGCCCCGGCTTGATCGACTCTGCGGATGCGGAGAAGCGTGCGGGACGGCGTGCTGTGCGCCGGGGCGGGCCTGGTCGTCGGCGCGGTCATCTGGAACGTGACGACAGTGGCGTACGGCGATCCCCCGAAGGCGCCGGAGCCACCGGCCGCGGCCTGTCCGCGGGACGGCGTCCGGGTCACCCCGGGCCCGGTGGACGCGGCCCTGGGCCTGCGCGCGATGAACCTCGTGCTGGAGAACTGCGGCACCCGCACCTACCGGGTCAAGGGCTACCCCGGCCTCCGGCTGCTCGATCGGGACCAGCAGACGATGACCGGAATCTCCGTGATCCACGGCAGCGGCGGCATCGCGACGGTGACCGGATTCGACGAGCCGCCGAAGACCGTGACGCTGGCGCCAGGCGAGACCGCCTCCGCCGGCCTGGTGTGGCGCAACACCACCACCGGCTTCGACGGCGCCGACTTCGTGGCGTACCTGACCGTCGAGGCGAAGCCCGGCGGGTTCCCGGGCCTGGTGGCACCGGACGGCGGGCTCGACCTCGGCACCACCGGGAAACTCGGCGTCGGCCCGTGGCGCACCACCACCGCCGACGACGGAGGCACGCGATGACCGATCAGGGAACCGCGAGCGACCGATTCCCGCAGCGCATCCTGCGCCGCTCGCCCGAACACCGCCGGTCCGACGGCATTACCTGCGCGCTGTTCGTCACCCTCGACCTCCTCCTCGTCGCGGGGATCCTCCTGCTCGGCACCGAGGGCGTCTTCACCGAGGACTGGATGCCCTATCCCGGGATGATGGACTCCACGGGGTTCTCCTACCAGCACGACTGCGTCCTGTTCCTCTACCGGGTCGAGGCCGTGACCGTCGGCCTGGCGATCGCCTGCCGCCTCTGGATCACTGCGGGCGCGCAACTCGTCGTCCTCACCTCAGCGGCGGCCTTCATCGCCTCGCTCTCGACCTACTGGAACCCCTGACCGACGCCCGTACGGGCCACCACAACGAGCCGACGGCCGCCCCGCCGGATCCAATGGACCCGTGACCGCGCCCCCGGACGACTGCCTCGCGCGCAACGAGTGGATCTGCGGCGAGTATCTGAGCACCCGCCGCCACATCCTCCTCGACGCGGTCCTCCAGCATCTCCAGCTGACCACGATCTCGGTGCTCATCGGGCTCGCGCTCGCCCTCCCGCTGGCCGTCGTGGCCCGCCGCTGGGGCTGGGCGGCAGGCCCGGTCCTCGCCCTGACGACGATCCTCTACACGATCCCGTCCCTGGCGATGTTCTCGCTGCTCCTGCCGGTCTACGGCCTTTCGAAGAGCCTCGTCGTCGCCGGACTCGTGCTCTACTCGCTGACCCTGCTCGTGCGGAACATCCTGGCGGGCCTGCGCGCGGTCCCGGCGGAGACCCGGCAGGCCGCGCGTGGCATGGGCTACGGCCCGATCCGCCTTCTGCTCACCGTCGAACTGCCCCTCGCCCTGCCCGCCGCGATGGCCGGACTGCGCATCGCCACGGTCTCGGCGGTCTCCCTGGTCACGGTCGGCGCGATCGTCGGCTTCGGGGGGCTGGGCAACCTCATCTACGCCGGAATGAACACCTACTTCAAGGCACAGGTGCTCACCGCCTCCGTGCTCTGCGTGGTCATCGCGATCGTGGCCGATCTGCTCCTGCTCGGTGTGCAACGCCTGCTCACCCCGTGGACCAGGGCGGTGCGCGGGTGAAGACACTGACCGACGCCTGGGACTGGCTCACCGACTCCGCGCACTGGTCGGGCGACGACGGCATCTGGCACCGGCTCGCCCAGCACCTCGTCCTCACCGTCGTCTGCCTGGTCATCAGCTGCCTGATCGCCCTGCCCATCGCGCTGGTCCTGGGCCACCTCGGCAAGGGCGGAGCGCTCGCGGTGAACATCTCCAACATCGGCCGGGCCGTGCCGACCTTCGCCGTCCTTGTTCTCCTCCTGCTGACCCCCATCGGGAAGTGGGGCGAGGGCCCGACGGTCGTCGCCCTGGTGCTGTTCGCCGTACCGCCCCTGCTCACCAACGCCTACGTCGGCATGCGCGAGGTCGACCGCAGCGTCGTCCAGGCCGCGCGCGGCATGGGGATGACCGGTCGGCAGATGCTGTTCCGCGTCGAACTGCCCCTCTCCCTTCCGATGTTGATGAACGGCGTACGCATCGCCGCCGTCCAGCTGGTCGCCACCGCGACGATCGCCGCGCTGGCCGGCGGGGGCGGGCTCGGGCGGATCATCACGGCCGGGTTCAACCTGGCCAGTACGGCGCAGGTGGTGGCCGGGGCCGTGCTGGTCGCCGTGTTCGCGCTGATCGTCGAGGGCATCTTCGAGACGGTGGAACGGCTGTCGCCGCGCTGGGCCAGGGGCGAGCGGTGAGGCGGCCCCTGGCCCTGGCGGCCGTACTGCTGCTGGCCGGCTGCTCCACGGGTCCGTCCCTGGAGAACCAGAACGCGGTCACCGCGCCGCCCGGCGACAGCCACCATCTCACCATCGGCTCGGCCGGATTCACCGAGAGCGACCTGCTCGCCCAGATGTACTCGCTGCTCCTGAAGCAGGCCGGATACAAGACGTCCCTGCTGACCGTCGCCAACCGCGAACTGTACGAACCCGCCCTGGAATCAGGGCAGATCGACGTCGTCCCCGAGTACGCGGCGACCTTCGCCGACTGGCTCAACGCCAAGACCAACGGCGCCGACGCACCACCGGTCGGCTCGCCCGACCTCGACGCCACGATGAAGGCCCTGCGCCGACTGGCCACACCCCGCGGTCTCACGGTCCTGCCCGCCGGCCGGGCGGTCGACCAGAACGCGTTCGCCGTGAGCGCGTCGTACGCGAAGCAGCATGACCTGAAGACCCTCAGCGACCTGGGCGCGTCCGGGTTGAAGGTGCGGCTCGCCGCGGGTGACGAATGCGTCCAACGGCCGTACTGCGAGCCGGGGTTGAAGAAGACCTACGGCATCGACGTCACCGCCGTCGACCCCAAGGGCGTCGGCACCACCCAGGCCAAGCGGGCCGTGCAGAGCGGCCAGGACCAGATGGTCCTCACCACCACGACCGACGCCACTCTCTCCGAGTTCGGCCTCGTCCTGCTCACCGACGACAAGCACCTCCAGAACGCCGACTACGTCGTCCCGGTCGTCAACCGCTCCCGCGCGGGCGGCGCAGGAGTCACCAAGGCCCTGGGTAAACTGAACGACGTCCTCACGACGGCCGACCTCGCCGACATGAACCAACAGGTCGACAGCTGGCGGCGGTTGGCCGAGGACGTGGCCCGCACCTATCTCAAGGACAAGGGTCTGCTGGACTGAGCGCCTGCCGGATCGTCAATGGACCCCGGGTCCCGGAGCAACCGGTCCCGCAGGCGTCAGGCGTCCGCCACCGAGTCGAACGTCACCTGATCCCGGGGCACGCCCAGCGCGTCCGCGTCCACCGACCGGCGCAGCGCCTCGTGCAGCTTCGCCGGGGTCAGGACGCCCAGGAAGCGGGCCTCGTCCAGTACGGCGACCCAGCCGGCGTCGTGCTGGAGCATCACGCCGAACGCCTGCTTCAGGGGCGCGCCGACCGGCACCCAGGCGTTCATGCGCCGCGCGCGGTCGCCGACCGTGCCGTCCGTGTCGAGGTCCTCGATACCGACCCAGCCGTGCAGATCACCGTGCGTGTCCAGGACGACCGCCCAGCGCGCGCCGTCCGCTCGCAGCCGTGCCGCCGCCTGCCCGGCCGGTTCGTCGAGGCGGGCCACCGGCGGCTGCTCCAGGTCCTCGGCCTCGATCGCGGTGACCGACAGCCGCTTCAGCCCGCGGTCGGCGCCCACGAACTCGGCGACGTACGGCGTCGCGGGCGTGCCCAGCACCGCCCCTGGTGTGTCGTACTGCTCGATGCGCCCCTGCCCGTACACGGCGATACGGTCACCGAGCCGGACCGCCTCCTCGATGTCGTGCGTGACCAGCAGCACCGTCTTGCGCACCGCGGCCTGCATCCGCAGGAACTCGTCCTGCAACTGCTCCCGCACCACCGGGTCGACGGCCCCGAACGGTTCGTCCATCAGCAGCACCGGCGGATCGGCGGCCAACGCCCGCGCCACGCCGACCCGTTGGCGCTGACCGCCGGAGAGCTGGTCCGGATAGCGCGGCCCGTACAGCTTCGGGTCCAGGCCCACCAGGTCGAGCAACTCGGCCGCCCGCGCCCGGGCCTTCGCCCGCTTCCAGCCGATCAGCGCCGGCACGGTCGCCGTGTTGTCGAGGATCGTCCGGTGCGGGAAGAGCCCCACCTGCTGGATGACGTACCCGATGCGCCGCCGCAGCCGCACCGGATCGACGGCCGCGATGTCCTCGCCGTCCATGAGGATCCGGCCCGAGGTCGGCTCGATGAGCCGGTTGACCATCATCATGGTCGTCGTCTTGCCGCAGCCGGACGGTCCTACGAGCGTGACGAGCTCGCCGTCAGACACCTCGAAACTCAGGCCGTCCACCGCCGTCGTACCGTCCGGATACCGCTTGGTGACCTGTTCGAACCGGATCATGTCCTCACGCTAGCCGCGCGGCTTCCCGCCCGCGCCCCGGCAGGCGCCGGGGCCGGGCGAATGGCTGAAGCCGCAGCCGAACGGGGAGCTAGGCGTCGCCGCCGGCACTCGGCGGACCGCTCACCAGCACCACCTCCAGGGTGCGCGGACCGTGCACCCCCTCGACCCGGTCCAGCTCGATGTCACTGGTCGCCGACGGACCGGAGATCCACGTCAACGGGCGCGTCGGATCGAGGCGTTCGAGGGCCTGGGGGACGGAGGCGACGACCTGGTCCGGGACCCGTACGACACAGATGTGGTGGTCGGGGACGAGCGTGATCCGGCGACGGCCCTGGTCGGGTCCTGCGTCCAGGACGATGGTGCCGGTCTCGGCGATGGCGATCGCGCATCCCGTGACCACGCTCTCGACCTTGTCCAGCTCGTGCGGGGTGCTCACGGCGCGGTCGTGGACGCGGGTCGGATCGGCGGCCGACATCCACTCGGGTGGCAGCCCCGGGGGCACCAGCACCTGCTTGGATCCCCGCTCGGAGAGCAGCCGCATGATCAGGTACGGCAGCTCCTCCGGGTCCGTGCGGTGCACGATCGCCCGGTAGTCCGCCAGGTTCTCGGCCAGCAGATCGACCGTCGCCTCGACACTCAGACCGCCGTGCTCCCGCAGATACTCACGCGGAACCGCCTGCTCGTACGGCGTGTCGTCCCGCGGTACGTCGGCCAGCGCACGCCGCACCCGGCCCAACACCCGTTCCCTGCTGCTCACTTGGCGCCGTCCTTTCCACCGTTCGTACGCTGCCACCAGTCGCGGAACGGCTCGGCCGGCAGCGTCGGCAGATCCCGGCTGGCGCTCCACGCCCGGCCCGGGCCAGGCAGCGTCCGCGGATGGAAGCGGCGCGTGCGGGACGCGAGCCGCTGCCCGGTGCGCAGCGCGCCGGGGCGACCGAACGCCCAACGGGCCGCCCGCATCGCCGCCCGCTCGGCGGCATGCCCCTTCGCGGGCTTGAGCACCACCTTGTTGCCCTCGCTGATCACCTCCCCGCCCTCCACGATCCGTTCGCGCAGATGCACCAGCACCTCGGGGATGTCGATGGCGACCGGGCAGACCTCGTAGCAGGCACCGCACAAGGAGGAGGCGTACGGCAGTGAGGCGTCGATCTCGCTTTGCGTGCCCCGGAGTTGGGGGCTGAGGATGGCGCCGATCGGGCCCGGGTAGACCGAGCCGTAGGCGTGGCCGCCGGCCCGCTCGTACACCGGGCAGACGTTGAGACAGGCCGAGCAGCGGATGCAGCGCAGGGCCTGGCGGCCGACCTCGTCGGCGAGGGTGTCGGTGCGCCCGTTGTCGAGCAGCACCAGGTGGAAGGTCCGCGGCCCGTCCTCGTCCGTCGTGCCCGTCCACATCGACGTGTACGGGTTCATGCGCTCGGCCGTCGACGAGCGGGGGAGGGTCTGCAGGAACACCTCCAGGTCCCGCCAGGTCGGCAGGATCTTCTCGATGCCGACGACCGAGATCAGCGTCTCGGGCAGGGTCAGGCACATCCGGCCGTTGCCCTCGGACTCGACGACCACGAGCGTGCCGGTCTCGGCGATCATGAAGTTGGCGCCCGAGACGCCGACTTTGGCGCGCAGGAACTTCTCGCGCAGGTGCAGGCGCGCTGCCTCGGCGAGTTCGGCGGGTGTGTCGGTGAGGCCTTCGGGGGCGGGGCGCCCCCACTCGCTCATCTCCTTGCGGAAGATGTCGCGGATCTCGCCGCGGTTGCGGTGGATCGCCGGAACCAGGATGTGCGAGGGCCGGTCCTTGCCCAACTGCACGATCAGCTCGGCGAGATCGGTCTCGTAGGCGCGGATCCCCTCTTCCTCCAGCGCCTCGTTGAGCCCGATCTCCTGCGTGGCCATCGACTTGACCTTGACGACCTCCGACTCGCCGGTCTCCTTGACCAGTTGGACCACGATCCGGTTCGCCTCGTCGGCGTCCGCCGCCCAGTGGACAGTGCCGCCGGCCGCGGTGATCGCCTCCTCCAACTGCACGAGATAGCGGTCGAGATGAAGGAGGGTGTGGTCCTTGATCCGCTTGCCCGCCTCGCGCAGATCCGCCCAGTCGGAGACCTCGGCCACGGCCTTCGCGCGTTTGGCGCGAATGGTGTGGGTGGCATGACGCAGATTGCCGCGCAGGGTCTCGTTGCGCACCGCGTCGTGCGCGGCGACGGGAAAGGCCGGCATCCCCACAAAAGTCCCGCTCATACGGCCGGTTCCTCCTCCGTGCTCGCCAGGATCTCCGCGATGTGCACCGGCCGCATACCCGTGCCGAGGCGAGTCATCGTGCCGCCGATGTGCATCAGACAGGAGTTGTCGGCCGCGCACAGCACCTCCGCGCCCGTCGACTCGGCGTTGCGCACCTTGTCCGCGCCCATCGCCGCCGAGACATCGGAGTTCTTCAGGGCGAAGGTCCCGCCGAACCCGCAGCACTCGTCGGCACCGGGCAGCTCGACCAGCTCAAGTCCCTTGACGGACTGGAGCAGTCTGCGCGGCCGCTCGCCGAGGCCCAGGCTGCGCAGTCCGTGGCAGGTCGGGTGGTAGGTGACCGAGTGCGGGTAGTACGCGCCGACGTCCGTCACCCCCAGGACGTCCACGAGGAACTCCGTCAGCTCGTACGTCTTCGGCACCACCGGCGCCAGCGTGGCCGCGAGGGTGTCCCCGCGCCCCTCGGCCCGCGCCCGCTCGCCCATCCTCGGATACAGCTCCCGCACCATCGCCCCGCACGACCCGGACGGCGTCACGATCGCCTCGTACTCCCCGAATACATCGGAGAAATGCCGGGCCAGTGGCTCCGCCTCATGTCGGTACCCGGTGTTGTAGTGCGCCTGCCCGCAGCACGTCTGAGCCATCGGGAAGTCGACCTCGACGCCCAGCCTGGTCAGCAGTTTCACCACGGCACGCCCGGTGTCCGGATAGAGCGTGTCGTTGACACAGGTCAGGAACAGGGCGACACGCATCGCGGCTCCTTGCGATCGATCATCGGATGAGTGCAGCGTAATGCGGTGATGCGGTCTGGGGGAGCCCCCATCACCTTCCGGTGAGCCGGACCTGCGCCTCGTGCCACCGCGCCGTGTCGCCCCGCGGCTCGTAGCGGGTGAGCTTCTGGGTACGGGTGAGCAGGCGCCGCATGGCCGGGAGGTCGCCGACCAGCCCGTGCGCACGGGCCTGGACGAGGACGTTCCCGAGAGCCGCCGCCTCGGTCGGTCCCGCCACCACGGGCAGCCCGCAGGCGTCGGCGGTGAGCTGGCACAGCAGTGCGTTGCGGGTGCCGCCGCCGACGATGTGCACGACGTCGACGGGGTGGTCGGCCAGCCGCTGGGCGTCCTCCACGGCCCTGCGGTGGGCCAGGGCGAGCGAGTCGAGAATGCAGCGCGTGATCTCCGCGGGCGAGCCGGGCACCCGCTGTCCGGAGGCACGGCACGCCTCGGCGATCCGCTCCGGCATCCGGCCCGGCGCCAGGAACGCCTCGTCGCCCGCGTCCACGACCGACCGCAGCGCCGGCACGTCGGCCGCACTCCGCAGCAGCGCGTCCAACTCCGGTTCGCCCCAAGCCCGTACGCACTCCTGGAGCAGCCACAGGCCCATGATGTTCCGCAGATACCGGACCGTGCCGTCCAGCCCCAGCTCGTTGGTGAAGTTGGCGGCCCGGCTCTCCTCGGTCAGCACGGGCGCGGTGAGTTCGAGTCCGGCCAGCGACCACGTGCCGGTGGAGATGTACGCGAAGCGCTCGCCCCCGGCGGGTACGGCGGCCACGGCCGACGCGGTGTCGTGCGAGCCGACCGCCGTCACCGGCACCGGACCCTTGAGGCCGGTCTCCTCCAGCACCTCCGCGCGCAGCACGCCGGCCGGGTCCCCGGGCTGCCGCAGCGGCGCGAACAGACCGAGGTCGATGCCCAGCCGGGAGGCGACCTCGTGGGACCAGTCGCGGGTGCGGGGGTCGATGAGCTGGGTGGTGGAGGCGTTGGTGAGTTCGGTGCCCTGTTCGCCGGTGAGCCAGTAGGAGAGCAGGTCGGGGACGAGCAACAGGCGCCGGGCGCGCGCGAGTTGGTCCGTGGAGCGGGCGGCCACCAGTTGGTAGAGGGTGTTGAAGGGTGCGTACTGCAAACCCGTCGCCGCGTACAGCTCCTCGGCGGGCAGGGTCGCCCACACCTTCTCCGCGATGCCCTCGGTGCGCGGGTCCCGGTAGTGGACGGGGTTGCCGAGCAGGGCGCCGTCGGCGTCCAGCAGGCCGTAGTCCACGGCCCAGCTGTCGATGCCGACGGAGTCGAGGCGGCCACCGCAGTGGGCGCCCGCCGCCCGGAGCCCGTCCAGTACGCCCGCGTACAGCGCGAGGATGTCCCAGCGCAGCCCCTCGGGCACGCGTACGGGCCGGTTGGGGAAGCGGTGGGCCTCGGTCAGCTCCAGCCTGTCGGGCCCGACGCGGCCGACCATGACACGCCCGCTGGACGCGCCGAGGTCGACCGCGGCGTACGCGTGCGGGTCTTTCACCGCCGTCACTTGTGTCACCTCTGTCAACGAAGGAAGGCGGCGGCGACACCGGCGTCGACCGGGACGTGCAGGCCGGTGGTGTGCGTCAACTCCCCGCCGGTCAGCGCGAATACGGCGTTCGCCACATGCTCCGGCAGCACCTCGCGCTTCAGGATCGTCCGCTGCGCGTAGAACTCACCCAGCTTCTCCTCCGGCACGCCGTACACGGCCGCGCGCTGCGCGCCCCAGCCGCCCGCGAAGATTCCGGAACCGCGCACGACACCGTCCGGGTTGACGCCGTTGACGCGGATGCCGTGCTCGCCCAATTCGGCGGCCAGCAGCCGCACTTGATGGGCCTGGTCGGCCTTGGTCGCGGAGTAGGCGATGTTGTTCGGGCCGGCGAAGACGGCGTTCTTCGACGCGATGTAGACGATGTCACCGCCCAGCCCCTGCGCGATCATCACCCGCGCGGCCTCGCGCGAGACGAGGAAGGAGCCGCGGGCCATGATGTCGTGCTGTAGGTCCCAGTCCCTGGCCGAAGTCTCCAGCAGGGGCTTGGAGATGGAGATACCGGCGTTGTTGACCACCAGATCGACCCCGCCGAAGGCGAGCAGGGCGGCCCGGAACGCCTCGGTGATCTGCTCCTCCGAGGTCACGTCCACGGTCACCGCGACGGCCTTGTCGGACCCGCCCAACTCCTCCGCCACGGCAGCGGCGTTGGCCGCGTCGAGATCGGCGACCACGACACACGCGCCCTCGGCGGCCAGCCGCCGCGCGATGGCCTTGCCGATGCCGCTGCCCGCACCCGTCACCAGCGCCACCCGGGTCGCCAACGCCTTCGGCCTGGGCATCCGTTGGAGCTTGGCCTCCTCCAACGCCCAGTACTCGATACGGAACTTCTCCGACTCCTCGATCGGCGCGTACGTCGAGACGGCCTCGGCGCCCCGCATCACATTGATGGCGTTGACGTAGAACTCGCCCGCCACCCGCGCCGTCTGCTTGTCCTTGCCAAAGGAGAACATGCCGACGCCCGGCACCAGCACGATCGCCGGGTCGGCGCCGCGCATCGCGGGGGATTCGGGCAGGGCGTGCCGCGCGTAGTAGGCGGCGTACTCCTCGCGGTACTCGGCGTGCAGCTCCGTCAGCCGCGTGATCGCCTCCTCCAGCGGGGCGGTCGGCGGCAGGTCGAGGACGAGCGGGCGGACCTTGGTGCGCAGGAAGTGGTCCGGGCAGGAGGTGCCCAGGGCGGCGAGCCTCGGGTGCTCGGCCCGGGAGACGAAGTCCAGGACCACGTCCGCGTCGGTGAAGTGACCGACCTGCGGCCGGTCTTGAGAGGCGAGTGCACGCACGTGGGGTGCGAGCGCGGCGGCCAGCGCCCTGCGGTCCCCCTCCGCGAGACCCTCGTACCCCTCGATGACAGGACCGAAGGGCTCGGGTCGTCCCTTCTCTGCCAGGAAGACCTCGGCGGTGCGGATGATGTGCAGCGAGTTGCGCTCGCACTCCTCGGACGTGGCACCCCACGCCGTGATGCCGTGGCCGCCGAGCACGCACCCGATGGCCTGGGGGTTGGCATCCTTCATCGCCGCGATGTCCAGGCCCAGTTGGAAGCCGGGACGCCGCCACGGCACCCACACCACGGTGTCGCCGAAGCACTCGGCGGTCAGCTTCTCGCCGTCCGCCGCGCACGCCAGCGCGATCCCGGAGTCGGGGTGCAGATGATCGACGTGCGCGGCCTCGACCAGCCCGTGCATCGCGGTGTCGATGGACGGCGCCGCCCCGCCCTTGCCGTGCAGGCAGTAGTCGAACGCGGCGACCATCTCGTCCTCGCGCTCCACCCCGGGATACACGTCCTTCAGCCCGCGCAGCCGGTCGATCCGCAACGCGGCGAGCCCGGCCTCGGTGAGCGTTCCGAGGTCACCGCCGGACCCCTTCACCCACATCAACTCGACGTCCCCGCCGGTCGCGGGGTCGATGTCGGTGCCCTTCGCCGAGGTGTTGCCACCGGCGTAGTTGGTGTTGCGGGGGTCGGCGCCGAGGCGATGGGAGCGCGCGAGCAGGGCGGCGGCCTCGGGGTGGGCGGCTTCGGGCTGGGGTGCCATGTCCATTCAGTCCTTCGAGAAGAAACCCTGGGTGAAACGATGCGTGAACCTGGATTTGAATCGTTTCAGGGAAACTAGCCGCAGGGCTGTGAAGGAGTCAAGATGTCGGCGTGACCATCGGGGATCAGCCCAGGACGGCCGGCCTGAGCACCTCCTCGCACCACTGGCGGAAACCGGTGGGACCCGGTCGCGCGATGCGCTGCTCCTCGTCGTAGACACCGTTGCTCTGGGCCGTGGCCATCTCGGCGAAGCTCCGTGCCGAGCCCTCGGACGCACCGCGCTGGAGCATGGTCTGCCGGTACGCCTCGACGGGGATCGACTGGAAACGGACCGGCCGCTCCAGCGCCTCGGACATGATCCGGGCCATGTCGGCGGGGGTGAGCGCGTCGGGGCTGATCACCGGGACGCCTTCGTAGCCGGTCCACGAGTCGTCGCGGAGCAGTTCGGCGCCCTTGGCGGCGATGTCGCGGGTGGCGACTGTGGCGAGGACGCGGTCCGCGGGAGCCGGCAGGAAGAACGTGCCCTGGTTCCTGATCGGCTCGATCTGGCGCAGCAGGTTCTCCATGAATGTCGGCGGGCGCAGCGCCCGGTAGGCGACGCCCGTGCCGGCGATCAGTTCGTCGGTGGCGCGGGCGGCGGAGAGGTGGCCGGCGTTCTTCTCGACGCCGACGCCCATGGTCGAGACGGCGACCACCTGCCTCACACCGTGAGCCTCGATCGCCTCGCAGGCCGGGCGGGTGCTGTCCAGGTAGTAGGCCTCGACATCGGGCACGCCGTTGTCCGGGGGAACGACCCAGAAGACACGGTCCGCGCCGTCGAAGGCCTTCATGACGACATCGCGGTCGGTGTGCGAACCGGCGACGACCTCGGCGCGTTCGCGGACGCGTGGCGGGAGTTGGGAGGGATCACGTGCGATCACGCGGATCGCCTCCTCGCCGTCGACGATGCCGTCGAGGAGCTGTCGGCCGATGGAGCCGGTGGGAGTGGTGATGACGATCAAGGAGAACTCCGAAAACGTGGTCGAGGGAGGGTGACGCGGACGGGCTGAGGGCCGGAAAGGCGAAGCCGCGCCCGGTCGGTGGTGCTCTGTGCTTCGATCCTCGGATCCGCCCGGGTGGAACGGAAGGATCGAAAGGATCCGGCTTGTTACCCTGGAGGTAACACCGATCGGAGGTGCCCGGCTGTGGAATCCCGACCCCTGCGCTACTTCGTCGCCGTGGCCGAAGAGCTCAACTTCGCCCGTGCCGCGGAGCGCCTGGGCATCTCGGCCCCGCCCCTGTCCCGCGCGATCCGCAAACTCGAAGCGGATCTGGGCGTCACGCTCTTCGAGCGCACCACGCACAGCGTCTCGCTGACCCCGGCCGGCCGCATCCTCCTGACGGAGGCCCGGAGCGCCCTGGACGCCCTGCACGCGGCCGGGCGACGAGCCCAACGTGCGTCCAGCCCCGACGCGAAGCTGGTCCTGGCCGTGAAGGCCGACGGCGACGGGGGTCTGCTGGAGACCATCCTGACCCGTTTCGCGGCCGACCCGGCCGCCCTCCCCGTGTCGATCCGCCTCTCCGGCTGGGGCGAACAGGTCCGTCTGCTGCGGCAGGGCGAGGCGGACGCGGCCCTGCTCTACGACCCGTTCGACCGCGCCGGCCTCGACGCCGAGCCGATCTTCGCCGAACCGCGAACGGCGGTCCTCCCCGCCGCGCACCCCCTCGCCGCCCGCGACCGCCTCACCCTGGCCGACCTGGCACTCCCCGGGGTCGAACCCGGCGACCTCGTCGGTCTCGGCCGCTTCCTCGACTCGACGGTCGAAGAGCACGGCTTCATCGACCTCGCCCAACTGCTCGCACGCGTCGAACTGGGCGATCTGGTCACGCTGTTGCCGGAATCCGTGACGTTCCGCTATCCACGCCCGGGTGTGGCCTACCGCCCGGTCCTGGACGCCCCGCCCGCCACGTTGTGGGTCGCGTGGCCTCAGCAGTCCTGCTCGGTGGCGACGGCGGCGCTGGTGCGGGCGGCGACTTCGGCGGTGGCGTAGAAGTGGAAGGAGATCGCCCGGTGCCTGCTTCCCCTGCGTCCGACGATTGCTCGGCCTCTGCAGACCAAGCCGTCGCGCTGCTGCGCGAGTTGGGTGCCGCGGACATCCCCCACCCGGGAGGCACTCTCCTCGCACACCTCCAGCGCGTCCAGGGCCGACTCGCCGAGTGGGGAGCCCGTCCGGTCCTCCAACTCGCGGGCCTCTGCCACGCGTTCTACGGCACCGACGGCTTCCCCACGGCCTTGCTGCCCGTGGACCGCCGTGCCGAACTCGCCCTGGTGATCGGGGAGGAGGCCGAAGAGATCGTGTATCGCTATGCCGCGTGCGACCGCAAGGCCACGTACCCGACGCTCGCGGACGCCGACGGGCCCTTCCACGACCGGTTCACCGGCCGCAGCCACATTCCGGGGCTGCAACTGCGGCGGGATTTCGCGGAGTTGTCCGCCGCCAACGAACTGGACATCGCCCGCATCGATCCCGCCTTCCGCGAGAAGTGGGGTACCGAACTCCTCGCACTCTTCACCCCCTTCCGGCCCCTGCTGAGTCAACCTGCTTGGGCGGCTTGTGGGTTGGAGCTGAGTTCCTAAGGGCTGTCCCGCTCGCCGACCTTGGTTCGGTGACCCGCGTCACACTCGGCTCCTGTCAGCAATCGGGGCGCTGTCTCGTTCGAAGGGCACGCGAACGAGACAGGAGCAACGCCATGAAGCACCGCATTGTCGTACTCGGTGCCGGATATGCCGGGGCCTTCGCCGCCGGAAACCTGGTCCGCCGGCTCTCCCCTCTGGACGTCGAGATCACCGTCGTCAACGCCGTGCCCGACTTCGTCGAGCGGATGCGGCTCCACCAGCTCGCGATCGGCCAGGACCTCGCGTTCCGCAAGCTCGCCGACGTGTTCGAGGGCACCGGGGTAAGGCTGCGCCTGGCGCGCGTCACCGGTGTCGACCCCGAGCGCAAAGCCGTTGTCGTGACCGGCGAGGACGGCGATAGCGAGCTCGTGTACGACACGCTTCTCTACGCGCTGGGTAGCTCCGTGGCTCACCGTGGCGTCCCCGGCGTGGCCGAGTACGCCTTCGATGTGACCGGCCTGTCCTCGGCGCTGCGTCTGCGTGAGCGCCTGGCCGGCCTGGGTGAGGGCGGCACCGTGCTGGTCGTCGGTGAGGGGCTGACCGGCATCGAGACCGCCACCGAGTTCGCCGAGTCACGGCCCGACGTCTCGGTCGCGCTCGCTGCCCGCGGCGAGCTGGGCGCCTGGCTCTCGCCGAAGGCCCGCCGTCACCTGCGCCTTGCCTTCGACCGGCTCGGCATCACCGTCCACGAGTACACCGGCATCGAGGCCGTCGAGCCGACCCGGGCGATCGCCGCCGACGGTACGTCCGTCCCGGCCGACGTGACCGTGTGGTCGGCCGGGTTCGCCGTGCACCCCATCGCGGCTGCCAGCGGCCTGGAGGTCGCCGAGACCGGCCAGATCGTCGTCGACCGCACCATGCGCTCCGTCTCGCACCCGGATGTCTATGCCGCCGGTGACTGCGCCTACGCGATCGGCGAGAACGGCCGGCCGCTGCCCATGTCGTGCGCCTCGGCCGGCTTCACCAATATGCAGGCGACCGCTGCGATCATCGCGCGTCTGACGGCCCGTGACGTGCCGACCATCGGCCTGAAGTACTACGGCAACCACATCAGCCTCGGCCGGCGGGACGCGATCTTCCAGATGGTGGACGGGGACGCCCGATCGAAGCCCTGGTACCTGGGCGGCAGGGTTGCCGCGCGGCTCAAGTCGGGCGTGCTGAAGGGGGCCGGCTGGGGTATCGACCACCCGACCTTCGGCGTGCCGAGGCACAGCCGCCGCCTGGCCACCGCGCCTGACCGGGCCGGTGTGAGGGCCGCTGCGTAGGCTGCTGCGTATGGACAGCGCAGCCGTCGATCGGTTCGAGGCCAGCCGGGGCCGGCTGGCCTCGCTCGCGTACCGTCTGCTCGGCTCGGCCGCCGATGCCGAGGACGCCGTGCAGGACACGTTCCTGCGTTGGCAGTCGGCAGACCGCGAACGGGTCGTGGTGCCGGAAGCATGGCTGACCAAGGTCGTCACCCATCTCTGCCTCGACCGGCTCCGCTCGGCGCAGGCGCGCCACGAGCGAGCGGCCGGCGCCTGGTTGCCGGAGCCGCTTCTTGAGGGCGACCCCATGCTCGGCCCGGCCGATACCTTCGAGCAGCGCGAATCGGTGTCCCTCGCCGTCCTGACCCTGATGGAGCGGCTCTCGCCGGTCGAACGGGCCGTCTACGTCCTGCGTGAGGCCTTCTCGTACAGCCACGCCGAGATCGCCGGGATCCTCGACATCACCGAGTCCGCGAGCCAGCAGCATGTCCACCGGGCCCGGATCCGGGTCGCCGCCGAGCGCCGCCACAGCGGCGAGGCCGACCCCGCGTCCGCGCGCCGGGTCGTCGAGGAGTTCCTCGCCGCCGCGATGTCGGGGCGCACCGAACGGCTGGTGGCGCTCCTCACCGACGACGTGACCGCGGTCTCGGACGGCTACGGACTGGGCACCCGGCTGTTGCGGTACAGGACGCGCGAGCGGGTCGCCTCCTTCGTGCGGGCCGGCTTCAAGCCCACGCCGGCGAAGCGCCGGCTGGCCGGCGGCTCGCCCGCGATGCATATCGCGCTGCTCAACGGCTCCCCGGCCGTCCTCGCCGTGGTCGATGACCAGGTCGTGGGCGCTGTGGCGTTCGAAGTCACCGACGGCAAAGTCGCATCCCTGCGCGGCATCGCCGCCGCGGACCGGCTCGCGCGTCTCAATGAGGTCTGGCGGCAGCACGAACCCGACGCACCATTCATCAGCGCTTGGTGACCCAAGCCGCTGGAGCAGCTACCTACGAATCGTCACGGAGGGCTGACCAGGGCGGATCACAGCGCCCCTGGCCACCCATCGCCCGCAGTCACACCCGAAGCCGTTTGTGGGACAGCCCCTAGCTGATGAGGGTCGTCTTCGGGCGGACCACGCAGAACTCGTTCCCCTCGGGATCGGCCAGTACCGTCCACGACTCGTCGCCGCTCTGACCGACGTCCGCCCTGCGGGCGCCGAGCGCGAGGATGCGCTCGATCTCGGCCTCCCGGTCCTCCACGGCGGACGTCAGGTCGAGGTGCAGCCGGTTCTTGACGACCTTGCGGTCCGTCACCGGCATGAAGCAGATCCCTACAGGCGCGTTCTCGTCCGGCCCGATCACGACCTCCCGCTCCCGCTCGGAGAGGATCCGCCAGCCCAGCACCTCGGCCCAGAACCGGGCCAGGGCGGGCAGATCATGGGCGTCGATGACGATGTGATGCAGAGAGACAGGCATGTTCGTCAGTGTGCCCGGAGGATCGAATACGTCGCTCCCGTCAGGGAGTGAGGCCCGCGCGCTTCCTCACCGCTCCGGCCGCCGCCTCGGCGGCCTTGGCCGTGACGTCCGCGGCGGCACGCGCCGACCGTCCCGTCACCTTCCAGGCGAGCATGCTCAGCCCGACGGCAGGACTCGGCGGGAAGACACCGAGCTGTCCGAGCATGGTCACGTCGTCGCGCACCGCCTCGTGCCCGACCACCTTGCCGTCCTTGAGGTCGAGCACATGGATCTGCTCGAAGTCGATGTCGCGTCCGGTGGGCGGAATCGCCTGGTCAAGGGCGCCGTCACGGAAGCGGATGAAGGGCCCTGTGTGACGGCCGCGCATGCGCAGTCGTATCCATACCTGCTCGTCGTTGTGGGCGACAGCGAGGACGGGGAAGTTCAGGTCGGTGAAGGCGGAGCGCATCCACGCGCTGGAGGCGAGCACTCCGGCGGGGCCGGGAAGTGCGCAGGCCGAGGGCGAGACCGCCGCCTCTCGGTTGTGGAAGTCCTCGTGCACCACCTCGGCGGCCAGTGCGGGATCGCCGGTTTCGAGGATGCGGAAGAGCCCGTGGGCCAGTTCCGTGGCGTCCATGCCCATTGCGTGATCCCTTTCGCGGGAGGTGCGTGCTGAGGGGGTGCTGATGACCTGGGTGCAGGCACCCATAGTAATTGAGGTTACAGCACGCCTATTGAATTCCTCGCCGTAAGATGGCGCGATGCCTCCCAAGCGCCGTTACGTCTCTCCGCTGCGCGAGCAGGGCGCCGCTCGGACGCGTGCGCTGATCCTCGAACACGCCACGGAACTGTTCGCCGAGCGTGGATACGGGCGGGTCACCGTCGCCGACATCGCCTCGGCGACCGGCATTGCCTCGAAGACCGTCTTCGCGAGCGTCGGGAGCAAGGGCGACATCCTGAACCTGATCGTCGACCAGGGCGTGCTCGCCTCGGGCTACGAGCAGGCCATGAACGACCTGCTCGATCTGCGGACCCCGGAGGCGGTCCTCAAGGCCTTGGCCCACGGCACGCGGCTGGGCAACGAGGGGCAGTTCGCGGTGCACGAGGCGATCCGCAAGGCGCTGCCCGTGCATGAGAACGGCGAGGAGCTGTGGGAGCGCGCGACGGCCGCGTACCGGGAGGCACTGCACACCGCCGCGTGCCATCTGCACACCCTGACGCCCTCGCCGCCCCACTCGACGAAGGAGACCGGCGATCTCCTCTGGTACTGGTTCGGCCCCACGGGATGGCGCACACTCGTGGTCGAGAACGGCTGGTCATGGGACCGTGCCGAGGAAGTCCTCCGCGACATGGCCGTCACCGCCCTTCGCTGACGTCCGACGTCTGACGCTCGACGCCCGATGCGCGCTCAGCAGTCGAACACCGACCAGCAGATGTCGTTCCGCAGTCGCTGGTCGTCCAGTACCAACTCGCGGATCGGCTTCGGGAGTTGGTCGCGCTGCCACTGGCACTCAAGTCGACCCGCGGCCTCGCTCTCGCCCTTCGGTGCGGCTGCGCGTGCCGCCTTGATCGCGTAAGCGGCCGCACCGAGTTCGTGCGCGGCGACGTGTGCGACGGCTCCGGCCTGGCCGGCGGCGTACGCGGCATGCCGGGCCGCGCCCCGCAGGTCGCGGGCCGCGCCCATCGCATGGCCGCCGGCCGCGCGGGCCTCCATCATCTTGACCTCGCCCCGCACCCAGGCGCGGGCATGCTCGATCGCCTGGCGCGGCCGGGGGTCCTCGGGCTGAGCCGCCTCGAAGAGCCCGAGGACGTGCTCAGCGCAATCGGCCGCCCAAAGGGCAAGGAGATGGTGATCCGCATCGGTGAGCGTCCCACCACGTCGGATCGTCACGAAGCGCTGGTCCCTGACCTTGGGGAGGATCATGGCCGACATTCTCTCCCATGTGACGGTCCGTCAGATGGCGTGCCGGCGGACCGAGTCGAGGAGTTGGTCGATGTCGTCGGCACTGTGTGAGAAGGCGGTGACGAAGCGGACGATGCCCGGTTCCCAGCGGTCGTGGTAGAAGGCGTAGCCCTCGGCGAGGAGTCCTTCGGTGACCTGCTGGGGCAGTCGGCAGAAGAGGATGTTGGCCTGGGGTGTGGCCAACAGGCCCGCGCCGGCAATGGACTTGAGGCCGTCGCCGAGGCGGGTGGCCATCTCGTTGGCCTGGCGGGCGTTGCGCAGCCACAGGCCGTCGGTGAGGTACGCGTCGATCTGGGCCGTCTGGAAGCGCATTTTCGAGGTGAGTTGGCCGGCGCGCTTGGCGCGGAAGGCGAGTTCACCGGCGAGTGCGGGGTCGAAGGAGACGATGGCGTCGGCGGTCATCGCGCCGTTCTTGGTGGCGCCGAAGGACAGGACGTCGATACCGGCCTTCCAGGTCAACTCGGCCGGGGTGGCGCCGAGATGGTCCAGCGCGTTGGCGAAGCGCGCGCCGTCCATGTGGACGTGGAGCCCCGCCTCCTTGGCGATGGCGGACAGTCGGCGGATCTCCTCCAGGGTGTAGACGCTGCCGCTCTCGGTGGCCTGACTGATGCTCACCACGGACGGCTGCACGCTGTGCACGTCACCGGCCCGCCGACGCACCGCCACCCGCAGCGCCTCGGGGTCGATCTTGCTGTCGGGACCCGGTACGCCGACCAGCTTGGCGCCGTTGGTGAAGAACTCCGGAGCCCCGCACTCGTCGGTGTTGATGTGGCTGTCGGGGTGCGAGAGCACGCTGCCCCACGGCGGGGTGAGGGCCGCCAGGCTCAGACCGTTGGCGGCGGACCCGGTGGAGACCGGGAAGACGTCGACGTCCCGCTCGAAGATCTCACCGAGCCTGCGACGGGTGCTCTCGGTGAAGGGGTCGTTGCCGTACGGCAGAACCTGCCCGGCGGCCGCGTCGGCGACGGCCCGGGCTATCTGCGGGGACGCCCCGGCCATGTTGTCGCTGATGAAGGCACGGCTGGAGGGAGTGGTGGCGATCGCGGTGCTCATGAGGGGTCTTCCTGGGTTGCGGGAACGTCTCAGGTGTCTCAGATATCTCAGGTGTCTCAAGTACTGATGGGGGAGGCGAAGACGACGGTGATGTCCACTTCCTCGGCTCCGGTGCGGTAGAAGTGCGGGGCGTCCCCGGCGAAGGCGAGCATGTCGCCGGGCCCCAGGTCCTGCGGGGCGTCGACGGGTCCTGCCGTGACGTGCCCGGTGGCGATGAGCAGGTGCTCGATCGTGCCGGTCGCGTGCGGTACGCCCGCCAGCTCCGTCTCGGCCGGAATGCGCAGCCGCCAGATCTCCAGGCTGTTGCCGCTGCTGATCCGGCGTAGCAACTCCCTTGATACTTCGCCGGGTTCGACGTCCGTGCCCGGCCGGAAGACCGGCCCGGTGTCGGCATCGCGTGCCAGCAGATCGGCGATCGGGATGCGCAGGGCGATCGCGATCGCGTCGAGCGTGTCGATCGTCGGATTGCCGTTGCCGGCCTCCAACTGCGACAGCGTGGCCTTGCTCAACCCGGCGCGCCGCGCCATCTCCGCGGCACTCATTCCGCGTTGCTGCCGGCGCAGCCGGATCTTCGCACCGACGGCGGCCGCGGTACTGCTCACCGGCTGACGGCCGGACGGCGGGGGAGTCATCAGCGGCTCCTGTGGGTTGCGGTGTACGACACCCGGATACGGCCCTTCTTGACCTTCAACGTCGGCAGCTGCACGTCGGCCAGGTCCCCGAGGCTCCGCACGTGCGTGCCTCCGCAGGGCGCCGAGTGCAGCCCGTCGAGGTGCACCACGCGCCGCCCGTCGTCGACATACCGCGCGAACACAGGCAGGTCATCGGCGACCGCGACCGCCACCGCGGCACGCAGCACGGCCGTCACCTCCTCCCGCCCTTTCGGGTCGGCCAACCGCGCCTCCGCTTCTGGTACTTGGAACTCGATGCGTGCCTGACCGGGGAAGTGGTTGCTGGCGACCATCTCCCACCCCTGCGCCCGGCCGACCGCTTCGACGAGGTGCCCGGCCGTGTGCAGCGCGGCGTGCGCGGTCCGGATAGGGAGGTCGATCCTGGCTCGTACCTTCTGGCCCTCGGTGAGCGGCGGAAGGGAGCCGCCCTCGGCCGCGGTCGCCACGATCAGTCCTGACTCGCGATCCCGGACCGGCACGATCTCCGTGTCCTCCAGCCACCCTCGGTCGGCGGGCTGGCCCCCGCCCTGCGGATGGAAGAGACAGTGCTCGACGGCCGCCCATGGCGCACCGTCCCGCTCGCCGACCGCGATCACCCGCGTATCGACCTGCTCCAGGTAGGTGTCGTCGAGGTAGGCGCTGACCTGTGGCGTGCCCACCAGGGGAGCCGTAGCTGAATGAACCATGCGTTCACTATAACGAACATTCAGAGGCTTGGTGAACCTGTCGTTCGTTTTAATGAACGACCGACGCCTCGTTCATGTGCGGGCAATCGACGCGTCACCGCTCGCACACCCACTACTGAGACCTTCACCGTGACGCTAAAGTTGGCTATACAACTTTGAAAGTGAGTGATGGAGATGTCACTGTCAGTAGGAGATCTGCCGCTCGCGTGGCTGCGGGACAACTGCCCCTGCCCCCGCTGCCGGGACCCGCGCAACGGGCAGAAGCTGTTCCAGATCACCGAGCTGCCCGTCGACCTCGCGCTCGGTGCGGTGCGGCAGACCACCGACGGCGTTGAGGTGGACTGGGCACCCGACGGCCACCGATCCGCGTACTCCGCACGGTGGTTGACGGCCAACCGGCCCGACGCGGGCGACGGCTCGGGGGACCGGCGTGACGAGACCGGCAAGACCCTGTGGGCCGCCGCGGACCTGGGCGGCGGGCTCCCCGAGGCGGACTGGGCGGAGTACCTGGGCGACCCGGTCACCAAGGCGCGGGTGCTGGACTCGGTCCTCGGGCTCGGCTTCGCCCTGCTGCGGGACGTACCGTGCCGCGAGGGTCAGGTGCTGGAGGTGGCGGAGACCTTCGGCTACGTCCGCGAGACCAACTACGGTCGGCTCTTCGACGTACGGGTCGAGCCGGACCCCAACAACCTCGCCTTCACCGGCGCGCGGATCACCCCGCACACCGACAACCCGTACCGCGACCCGGTGCCCACGCTCCAGTTGCTGCACTGTCTGTCGAATGCGGCGGTCGGCGGCGACTCCGGCCTCGTGGACGGGTTCAAGGCAGCCGCGCTGTTGCGTGCCGAGGACCCGGAGGCGTTCGCGGTGCTGACGCGCACCCTCGTCCCGTTCCGCTTCAGCGATGCCCGTACGGTGCTGGCGGCCGACCGGCCGTTGATCGACGTGGACGGCCGCGGCCGGATCCGCGAGGTGCGCTTCAACAACCGCTCGATCTCCACGCTGCGGCTGCCCGCCGACGAACTGGACGCCTTCTACCGGGCCTACCGGACCTTCGCCGAGATCACCCTGCGCCCCGAACTCCAGCTGGACTTCCGGCTGTCGCCCGGCGACTGCCTGATCTTCGACAACGTCCGGCTGCTGCACGCCCGTACGGCTTTCGAGGAGAGCGGCGCCCGCCACCTGCAAGGCGCCTACGCCGACGTCGACGCGCTGGCCGGCACCTTGGCCGTCCTGCGGCGCCAACGGGCCCTGGCGGGCGAGGAGTTCCTCGACGGGCTCGCCGAACTCTTCGCGGGCGAGGGGGCGGGCGCCTACCTCGGCGAGGAGGTGACGATGGCGCAGCACATGCTGCAGGCCGCGGCGCGGGCCGAAGAGGCGGGCGCACCGGGCCCGTTGGTGGTGGCCGCGCTGCTGCACGACATCGGGCACTTCCAAGGGCCGGTCAGCGGCGAGGAGTTGATGGCCGGCACCGACAACCGGCACAGCCACACCGGGGCGGACCGGCTGGCCGACTGGTTCGGCCCCGAGGTCACCGGGCCGATCCGGCTGCACGTGGCGGCCAAGCGCTACCTGTGCGCGGTCGAACCCGAGTACTTCGACCTGCTCTCCGAGGCCTCGGTGTTCACGCTCCAGGTGCAGGGCGGTCCGATGTCTCCGGCCGAGGTCGCCGAGTACGAGGCGAACCCCTACGCGGCGGACGGGGTCGCGGTGCGTCGCTGGGACGACGAGGGCAAGGACCCCGAGGCGTCCGCCCCGGACTTCGCCCACTTCCGGCCGCTGCTCGCGAGCCTGCTGCGGACCGTTTGATCAAAGGCCCGTTCGATCAGGCGCGCGTTTGATCAGGCGTGCGGCTGATCAGAGGTCCGCCCCCCGGCGGCGTCGGGTCAGGCGTCACCGGCTGGGCGGCGGGCCAGTGAGCCGGCGGCCGCCGAGCTGTGCACGGTGAAGGCGACGGTCTCCGGCAGGTACCGGTCGTCGGACCATTCGATCGGCGTGCCGGTCGGATCGGTGCTGACCCGGCGTTCGCGCAGCAGTGGGTCGCCGGGCCGGCAGCCGAGCAGCCGGGCATCCTCGTCGTCGGCCCGGCACAGGTCGATGGTGTGCTGGGCGTCCGCGAACAGCACCCCCGAGTCCTCCAGCGCCACGGTGTACGAGACCGTGTCCGGCGGCAGTCCGTCGAGCAACTCACCCACGGCGGGCGGGTAGACGGTGCGCTCCAGCATCACCGGCCGCCCGGAGAGGGTGCGCAGTCGCCGTACCTGATAGACCTCGGCCCCTTCGGGGAGCCGCAGTTGGGCACGTTCGGTCGGGTCGGCCGGCCGGGTCTCCGTGGCGACGATGAGCCCGCCGGGCTCCTCGCCGGTCGAACGGGCCCAGCGGGTGAAGCTGAGCAGTTCACCGAAGCTCTGCGGCCGGGGCACCCCGATCACGACCCGCCGGGTGCCGCGCCGCGAGGCGATCAGCCCCTCGGTCCGCAGCAGAGCCATCGCCTGGCGGACCGTGCCCCGGGAGACGCCGTACCGCTCGGCGAGCTCGCCCTCGGTGGGCAGCCGCCCGCCGGAGTCGTATCGGCCCTCGCCGATCTCCCGACCCAGGTCCGCCGCGACCTTCCGGTACATGGCCTGCCCCCGCGCCCCACGCTCACCGGCCGCGCCGTCCGTCACGCTGTCCCTCACCGCCCTGCTCGGCCACGGCCCGTCCCGACCGGGCGCCGAATGTGCATTGAGCAGGGAGCCTAACGGGGTCGCCGACCACGGGTGATCGTGCCACGCACCCGAACCCTGTGCCTGCGGCGCGTCAGCAGACAATCGCCGCCCTTACCGAGCCGGCACGGGGGTCACCGGCCCCCGCTGCCCTGGTCGCCGTCCGTAACCGGCGCGAGCATGCCCCGTCCATCACAGGTCCGCCTCGGCCGCCACCGGCGTGGCCGAGCGAGCGCCGCCCACCGAGCACCTGCGGCCGGCACGGAACGCCGGCTCAGGCCGCCGGTCCCGCCCAGGCCGCCCCCACTGCCACCAACCACTCCGAGGGCGCGCCCAGCACCCTCTACGCCCCCCACCCTGCCTGCGTCCCCCCGACCCGCTCCGCCACGATCCGCTCCGCCCACCCCGACCGCCGATACGCATCCATCGGATCCGGGTCCAGCCCCAGTTCCTCCCGCACCTCACCCAGCAGCGGCCGCACATCCGTGTTGTACGCGTCCATCAACACGGCGTTGGCGCCCAGCACATCGCCCTCCCGCTGGGCCACGGCCAGCGCGTCCCGGTCCACCAGCAGTGCCTTCGCCGTGGCCTCCTGGACGTTCATCACGGAGCGGATGATCGCCGGGATCTTGGCCTCGATGTTGTGGCACTGGTCGAGCATGAAGGCGACGCCGGCACTGAACCCGCCGCCCCGCGAGACCTCGTAGAGGATGCGGAAGAGCTGGAAGGGATCGGCCGCGCCGACCATGAGGTCGTCGTCGGCGTAGAAGCGGGAATTGAAGTCGAAGCCGCCGAGCTTCCCCTCGCGCAGCAGCGTGGCGACGATGAACTCGATGTTCGTGCCGGGGGCGTGGTGGCCGGTGTCCACCACGACCTGCGCCTTGTCGCCGAGCTTGAGACAGTGGGCGTACGCCGTGCCCCAGTCGGGGACGTCGGTGGTGTAGAAGGCGGGCTCGAAGAGCTTGTACTCAAGGAGCATCCGCTGGTCGTCGCCGAGGCGGTCGTACACCTCGGTCAGGCCCTCCGCGAGCCGGTCCTGGCGTTCGCGGATGTCGTCCTGCCCGGGGTAGTTGGTGCCGTCGGCGAACCACAGCTTCAGGTCCCTGGACCCCGTCGCGTCCATGATGTCGACGCACTCCAGCAGATGGTCGAGCGCCTTGCGCCGCACCGCCGGATCCGCGTGGCAGATGCTGCCGAGCTTGAAGGCGTCGTCCTGGAAGGTGTTGGAGTTGATCGCCCCCAGCTTCAGTCCGCGCTCCTGCGCGTACTTCGCCAGCGCCCCGTAGTCCTCGACCTTGTCCCACGGGATATGCAGCGCGACCGTCGGGGCCACACCGGTGAACTCGTGCACCTTCGCCGCGTCCGCGAGCTTCTCGTAGGGATCGCGCGGTACGCCCTGCTGCGCGAACACCTTGAAACGGGTCCCCGAGTTCCCGTACGCCCATGACGGCGTCTCGACTGCCTGGGTCTTCAGCGCGGCCTTCACCGCGGCGAGCTCGGTCACTTCAGGGCTCCTGTGACGTCGGTACAGAACAGCTTCTGTATGAATCGATTCAGGATCGGAAGCTAAGAGGCTCCCGGAGGGGTGTCAAGCGTTTTGGCAGACCCTGTTGCCCATGGTCCACCCGTGGCCTGACCGTGACCTCTGGCTCTCGAAGGTCTGTCGAAACTTTTTCGATCCGGACCCATTGACGTGACATGGCCCACGCGCCTAACGTCCCGGCAACCAAGTTGAAACCTTTCACGACGCTGTGAGGGCCCGCCCCCGGGCGTCGTCGAGGAGCCCCTCATGACCCACCCGTCCGACACGGGGCCGGCCCCGGTGCTGGCACTGGAGGACATCTCCAAGTCCTTCGGCGCCGTGCGTGCCCTGCGGGACGTGTCCCTGGAACTGTTCCCCGGCGAGGTGCACGCGCTCGCCGGAGAGAACGGCGCGGGCAAGTCGACCCTCATCAAGACGCTCGCCGGAGTGCACCGCCCGGACGCCGGCCGGGTGCTGCTCGACGGCGCGCCCGTCGTCTTCCACGGACCCGGCGACGCCCGGGACGCCGGCATCGCCGTGATCTACCAGGAGCCCACCCTCTTCCCCGACCTTTCGATCGCCGAGAACATCTTCATGGGCCGCCAGCCCCGGCGGGCGCTCGGCCGCATCGACCACAAGGCCACCCACGCGGCGACCGCCGCCCTGATGAAACGCCTCGGCGTCGACCTCGACCCCGAGCGCCCGGCCCGCGGCCTGTCCATCGCGGACCAGCAGATCGTCGAGATCGCCAAGGCGCTCTCGTTCGAGGCGCGGGTACTGATCATGGACGAGCCGACGGCCGCCCTCACCGGCAGCGAGGTGGCCCGGCTCTTCGGGGTCGTGCGCACTCTGCGCGACCAAGGCGCCGCCGTGCTGTTCATCTCGCACCGGCTGGAGGAGATCTTCGAGATCTGCCGCCGCGTGACAACGTTGCGCGACGGCGCGTTGATCGCCAGCGAGCCGCTCGACGGCATGACCGAGGACGATCTCGTACGGCGCATGGTGGGCCGCGACCTCGACGAGCTGTACCCCAAGCAGGACGTCGAGCCAGGCGAAGTCGCCCTGAGCGTCAAGCGGTTGACCCGGGAGGGTGTCTTCACCGACGTCTCCTTCGACGTGCGGCGCGGCGAGATCGTGTGCCTCGCCGGGCTGGTCGGCGCCGGTCGTACCGAGGTGGCGCGTGCCGTCTTCGGCATCGACCGGTGGGACGCCGGCGCGGTGGAGGTGGACGGGAAGGGGCTGACCAACGGTGCCCCCTCCACGGCCATGGCCGCCGGGCTCGCCCTCGTCCCCGAGGACCGGCGCGCGCAGGGCCTGGTGATGGAGATGTCCATCGAGCGCAACATCGGCCTCACCGGGCTGCGTTCGACCGTGAAGGCCGGGCTGATGGACCGCGGCGCCGAGCGCAGCCGGTCCCTCGACTGGGCCGTCAAGCTGCACGTCAAGTACGCCCGGATCGCCGACGCCGTCTCCACGCTGTCCGGCGGCAACCAGCAGAAGGTCGTCCTCGCCAAGTGGCTCGCCACCGGGCCCAAGGTGCTGATCGTGGACGAGCCCACCCGGGGCATCGACGTCGGCACCAAGGCCGAAGTGCACCGCCTGCTCGGCGAGTTGGCCGCCGACGGGGTGGCCGTCCTGATGATCTCCTCCGACCTGCCCGAGGTGCTCGGCATGGCCGACCGCGTGCTGGTGATGCACGAGGGCCGGCTGGCCGCCGAGATCCCGCGCGCCGAGGCCACCGAGGAGACCGTGATGGCCGCCGCGACCGGGAGGGCCGCCGCATGACGACGACGTCCCGCGGGCCGGCGCGCCGCACGGCGAACTCTCACGCCGCGAACTCCCGCGCAACGAACTACCGCACGGCGCCGACCTGTTCGGCACGGACCCGCCGCACGACGACTGCCGTATGGAGGGCCGCCGTATGACGGTGACCGCGCCCAATCCCGCTCCCGCCGCCGAGGTGCCCAAGTCCAGTGGCACCCGGCTGGTCGACCGTGTCTTCAAGATGCGCGAACTCGCCATCCTGGCCGTCTTCCTGGTGATGATCGCCATCACCCAGATGGGCAACAGCGAGTTCCTGTCCGAACAGGGCATCAAGGACCTGCTCCTCAACGCGACCATCCTGGTCCTGGTCGCCACCGGCCAGTCCCTGGTCGTCATCACCCGCAACGTCGACCTGTCGGTCGGCTCCACCCTCGGCATCACCGCCTTCGCCGCCGGCGACTATCTCCAAGGCGGCGGCAACGGATTCGTCGCCGTAGTCCTGGCCGTCCTGCTCGGCATCGGCTGCGGACTGCTCAACGGGCTGCTCGTCAGCCTCGGCCAAGTCCCCGCGCTCGTCGTCACGTTGGGCACGCTCTACATCATCCGGGGCCTCGACTCCATCTGGGTGGGCTCCCGCCAGATCACCGCGGCCGATCTCCCGGGCGGCTTCGTGGACTTCGGCTCCGGTGGCGTCTCGGCGGTGCCGTGGCTGGCGCTCATCGCGCTCGCGGTGCTCGTGGCGACGGCGTACTACCTCAAACACTTCGGCAGTGGCCGGGAGTTGTACGCGCTCGGCTCCAACCCGGAGGCCGCGCGGCTGGCCGGCATCCCGGTGCGCAAGCGGATCCTGGCCGCCTACACCTTCTGCGGCGCCCTCGCCGGGCTCGCCGGCGCGATGTACCTGGCGCGGTTCGGCAACGTGGACTCAGGCACCGGCAACGGCTACGAACTCACCGTCGTCAGCGCGGTGGTGGTCGGCGGTGTCGTCTTCACCGGCGGCTCCGGCAGCGTCTACGGCGCGGCCCTCGGCGCCCTGCTGCTGACCTCCATCAACAGCGTGCTGCCGGCCCTCGGCGTCAGCTCCGTGTGGGTGCTCGCCATCAACGGCATCCTGCTGCTCCTCGCCATCGCGGTCGACCGGATCGTGGCGCTGCGGGTGGCCTCCGCCCTGAAGAAGAGGAACGCCCGCCATGCCTGACTCCCTGACGCGCGCGGTCCGTTGGGACACGGTCGTCGGCGCGCTCCTGGTCGTCCTGTTGCTGCTGTCGTTCGGTACGGTCGACGGCTTCGGCAACGCCCTCAACCTGTCCTTCCTGCTCGGCAACACCCTGCCGATCGCGCTGATCGCCCTGCCGATGACCCTCCTCGTGGTGGCCGGCGAGATCGACCTGTCCGTCGCCTCCACGGCCGGTCTGTCGGGCGCGGTGATGGGCAAGCTGTGGAACGACGGCATGGCCATCGAGACGATCATCCCGCTCTGCCTGCTCCTCGGCTTGGTGTGCGGGCTCGTCAACGGCCTGCTCGTCACCCGGCTCGGACTGCCCTCCCTCGCCGTCACCATCGGCACCCTCGCCGCCTACCGGGGCATCGCGCAGATCGTGCTCGGCTCGAACGCGGTCACCGACTTCCCCACCCAGTACCTGGACTTCGCGTCCGGACGCATCGGCGACAGCTTCCTCCCGCAGGCCTTCCTGCCCTTCCTCGTGCTGCTCGCCATCGCCGTGGTCGTCCTGCACGCCACGCCGTTCGGGCGGTCGCTGTTCGCGATCGGCGCGAGCGAGGAAGCTGCGCGGTTCGCGGGGATCCGGGTCAGGCGGCACAAGCTGATCCTGTTCACGGTGACCGGGCTGATGGCCTCGCTCACCGGCATCTTCTGGGCTCTGCACTACGCCAGCGCCCGCTACGACAACGCCACCGGCCTCGAACTCTCCGTCGTGGCCGCCGTGTTGCTCGGCGGCATCGACTTCGACGGCGGCAAAGGCACGTTGGGCGGTGCCATCGCGGGGGTGTTCCTGCTCGGGGCGCTGCAGAACGTGATGAGCCTGCTCAATGTCTCCGCGCAATCGCAGATCGTCGTCACCGGCGTCCTGCTCGTCGTCTCCGTGCTCGGCCCTCGGGTCGCCCGACAGATCTCCGTAGCGAGGGCAGGCCGCAGAGCCGCCTCGGCTCCGACCTCGTAACGTCCGCTCACCCTGGTAAAGGACCTCCCTCATGCGTAAGTCATCGATCCGCCGCTCCTGCGCCGCCCTCGCCGCCACCACCTCCCTCGCGCTCGCCCTGACCGCCTGCGGTGGCACCACGAAGAACGACGTCAAGGACGACGGGGGCTCCGCCGCCACCGCCGGCAAGGCGGACCCGAATGCCGCTCTCAAGAAGGGCCTGACCGTCGGCTTCCTGCCCAAGTCGGTCAACAACCCCTACTTCACCTCCGCCGACAAGGGCGGCGAGAAGGCGCTCACCGAACTGGGCTCCAAATACAAGGAAGTCGGCACCTCCAGCGCCACCGACACGGCCGGGCAGGTCTCCTACGTCAACACGCTCACCCAGCAGCAGGTGAACGCGATGGCCGTCTCCGCGCAGGACCCGGGCGCCCTGTGCACCGCGCTCAAGCAGGCCATGAAGAACGGCATCAAGGTCGTCACCTACGACTCCGACACCAAGGCCGACTGCCGCAGCGCCTTCGTCTCGCAGGCCAGCGCCGAGGACCTGGGCCGCACCGAGGTGCAGCTGCTCGCCGAACAGATCGGCTACAAGGGCGAGATCGCGATCCTGTCCGCCGCGCAGACCGCGACGAACCAGAACACCTGGATCGACTTCATGAAGGACGAGCTCAAGGACCCCAAGTACAAGGACGTCAAGCTGGTCAAGGTCGCGTACGGCAACGACGACGCCCAGCAGTCCTTCCAGCAGACCCAGGGCCTGCTCCAGGAGTACCCGAACCTGAAGGGGATCATCTCCCCGACCACCGTCGGCATCAAGGCCGCCGCCCAGTACCTGTCCGGCTCCAAGTACAAGGGCAAGGTCAAGCTGACCGGCCTCGGCACCCCGAACGACATGCGCAAGTACGTCAAGAACGGCACCGTCGAGGCCTTCGAGCTGTGGGACCCGGCCAAGCTCGGCGACCTCGCCGCCCGCACCGCCGTGGCGCTGGCCTCCGGCCAGATCACCGGCAAGGAGGGCGAGACCTTCAAGGCCGGCGACACCTCGTACACCATCGGCAAGGACGGCGTGATCAACCTCGGCAAGCCGGCCGTGTTCAATGCCAAGAACATCGACCAGTTCAACTTCTAGTGTCCGGAAGGTCGTTGATGCAGCGCGTGTGCTTCCTGCTGAAGGTGCGGGCGGACCGTCTCGACGAGTACCGCGAGCGGCACGCGGCCGTGTGGCCCGAGATGCTCGACGCGCTCTCGGCCACCGGCTGGCGCAACTACTCGCTCTTTCTTCGTGAAGACGGCCTGCTGGTCGGCTACTTGGAGACCGAGGACTTCGCCGCCGCCCAGGCCGGCATGGAGGCCACCGACGTCAACGCCCGCTGGCAGGCCGAGATGGCGCCGTTCTTCGAGTCACTGGACGGCGCCCGGCCCGACGAGGCGATGAAGCTCCTCACGGAGGTGTTCCACCTCGCATGACCGCCACCGGAAGCGGGCTCGCAACCCCCGCCCTCACCCTCCTCGACCGCACCCAACTGGACGCCACCGCCCTCTACTTCGTCTCCTACGACGGGCTGGTCAACAACAACTCGTTCCAGAAGAACGGGCTGTTCACGTACCAAGGCCACCAGTACGCGGCCTGGTACACGGCCACCCGCCACGCCGTCGTCGCCAGGCGCCCCCTGGGCGGCCCCAGTTGGTCCACCATCACCCTGCCCCACACCCTCAAGAGCGACGACTCCCACAACGTCATCTCCATGGGCGTCTCCCAGCTCGACGGCCGCCTCCACATCAACCTGGACTCCCACAGCGACGGCTTCTTCTACGTCAAGTCGATCGCGGGGCTCCTCGACAACCCAGCCTCCACCGCCTGGACTTCAGCCGTGCTCGGCCCTGTCCAGACCTCGCTCGACGGACTCGCGCTCACCTCGCAGTTCACGTATCCGCAGTTCATCGCCACCCCCGAGGGCCGGCTCCAGCTCAGCTACCGGGTCGGCATCTCTGGCGACGGCCGCAACGCCCTTGCGGAGTACGACAGTTCGGGGTGGACGGCACTGGGGGAGTGGACCAGTTCGACGGGCACGTACACGAGCGCGCACGGCTCCTCCACCGCCCGCAACATGTATCTGCACGGCATCGACTACGACGTCCACGGCCGCCTGCACGCCTTCTTCACCTGGCGCGAGCAGAACGCGGCCGTGCTGCGCGGCGGCGGCGGACTCACCAACCACGACACGGGTTACGTGTGTTCGACCGACCGCGGCCGCACCTGGCGCAACGACGCGGGCACCGTTGTGGGCACGACCGGCAGCTCCGACACCGTGGCCGTGACCGACAGCGGACTGGTCGTCGACTCCCTCGACCCGGACCACTCCCTGATGAACGAGGAGAGCCAGGCCACCGACTCCACCGGGCGCCCGCACGCGATCATCAGCTACGTCCCTGTCCACTTGCTCCCGCACACCACGCACTACGTCACCGACCGCATCGCGCACGGCCGCGCCTTCCACCTCCGCAAGAACTCCGCCGGCACCTGGCAGAAGACCGAGATCCCGGTCCCGCTCGCCTCCAGCCAGCGCACCAAGCTGGTCCTGGACCGGTACGACAACGCCTACGCGGTCTTCCCCTACGGGCGGATCGCCGGGGCCTCGAAGACCTCCGGGTACACCGACTGGACGCTGCTGCACGACGGCGGCGATCTGAACGCCTTCGGTGAGGTCGTCGTCGACGAGACGCGGGTGCGGGCCGACAATGTCCTGTCGTTCATGTACCAGGAGAAGTCGAGCGGTACGACACCCTCGGCGCTCCATGTCGTCGACTTCGCGTTGCCCGCGTGACCGGGCCGGATGTGCGCGGTGATGACGGTAATGTGAAGGTCTTCTTTCCGCCCTCCCGCGTACCCCTGGAGGTCCCTGCCTGATGGCCCAGTCGGTGGGTATCAAGGACGTCGCCCGTGTCGCCGGAGTCTCGGTCGGCACGGTCTCGAACGTCATCAACCGTCCGGACACGGTCGCGACCGAGACCCGGGCGCGCGTGCTGTCCGCGATCGACCGGCTCGGTTACGTCCGCAGCGAGTCCGCGCGCCAGTTGCGCGCGGGCCGCAGCCGCATCATGGGACTGCTCGTCCTGGACATGGGCAACCCGTTCTTCGTCGACGTGGCGCGCGGCGCCGAGCGCGCCGCCCGCGAGGCCGGTCTCGGCGTGATGGTCTGCAACAGCGCCCAGAGCGCGAGCGAGGAGGCCGAGTACCTGTCCCTCTTCGCCGAGCAGCGGGTGCGGGGCGTCCTGTTCACCCCCGCCGACGCGACCGGCCGCAACATCGAGTCGTTCCGGCGGCACAACATCCCCTTCGTACTGGTCGACCGCGTCGCCGAGGGCACCACCGAGTGCTCCGTCTCGGTGGACGACGTGGCGGGCGGCGCCCTTGCCGTACGTCACTTGGTCGACGCCGGACACCGCTCCATCGCCTATGTCAGCGGCCCGCCCGGCCTCAACCAGGTCCGCGACCGCCGTACGGGCGCCCTGAACGCGCTCGCCGAGGCGGGCCTCGGCCCCGAGAACCTGCGCGAGCTGCCCACCGAACGCCTCGACGTGGCCGCCGGACGGGACGCGGGCGCCCGGCTGCTCGGCCTCGCCGACCGCCCCACCGCCGTCTTCTGCGCCAACGACCTGCTCGCCCTCGGCGTCCTGCAGGCCATGTTCGCGGCCGGTGTCTCGGTCCCCGACGACCTCGCGATCGTCGGCTACGACGACATCGAGTTCGCCGCCGCCGCGGCCGTCCCGCTCACCTCCGTCCGCCAGCCCGCCGTCACTCTGGGCGCCCTCGCCGCCGAACTCCTCCTGGAGGAGACGGAGGCCGAGAACGGCACACTGCAGCACGAACACCGACGGGTCGTCCTCCAGCCCGAACTGGTCGTGCGCAGATCCAGTCTGTCCACCCGCTGATCGCGCGTTCAGTACGATTTCATGATCCCGGGGGATGTTGGCCGCAGGATCATGTGCTGAACTGGGACGCGGTCCACAACCCGTACGTCCCAGGAGCCCCGTTGACCGCCACGTACCGCCAGCCCGGCGTCGTCCTCACCGACCGCCGCTTCACCGTGCCCCTCGATCACGACGACCCGGCGGGGGAGACGATCGAGCTCTACGCCCGTGAGGTGGTCGGCAGCGACAAGGCGCACCAGAACCTGCCGTGGCTGGTGTACCTCCAGGGCGGCCCCGGCTTCGGGGCGAACCGTTTCGTCGGACGGCAGGCCTGGCTCGACCGGGCGCTGAAGGAGTTCCGGGTCCTGCTCCTGGACCAGCGCGGCACCGGCCACTCCACGCCCGCCACCCGCCAGACCCTCCCGCTGCGCGGCGGCCCCGCCGAGCAGGCCGACTACCTCACGCACTTCCGCGCCGACTCGATCGTCCGCGACTGCGAGGCGATCCGCGCCGAGGTCACTGGCGGCGCGCCCTGGACCGTCCTCGGCCAGAGCTTCGGCGGCTTCTGCGCGGTGCACTACCTCTCCAGCGCCCCCGAGGGCCTGACCGCCGCCGTGATCACCGGCGGCCTGCCCTCGCTGGACGCGCACGCCGACGACGTCTACCGGGCGGCCTACCCGCGTATCGAGCGCAAGGTCGCCGCGCACTACGCGCGTTACCCGCAGGACATCGAGCGGGCGCGCCGCATCGCCGACCACCTCCTCGCGCACGACGTGACCCTGCCCAACGGCTACCGCCTCACCGCCGAGGCCTTCCAGACCCTCGGCATCGTCCTCGGCGGCAGCGAGGGCAGCCACCGCCTGCACTACCTCCTGGAGCACGCCTTCGTCCGCACCCCGCAGGGCCCCGCCCTCTCGGACGCCTTCCAGGACGAGGTCCAGGCCCAGCTCTCGTACGCCGGACACCCCCTGTACGCCCTCGTCCACGAGTCGGTCTACGCCCAGGACGAGCGCCCCACCGCCTGGTCGGCCGAGCGCGTCCGCGCGGAGTACCCGCAGTTCGACGCGGCGAAGGCACTCGCGGGCGACGGCCCGCTGCTGTTCACCGGAGAAACGATCCACCCCTGGATGTTCGACAGCGACCCCGCCCTGCGCCCTCTGCGCGAGACCGCCGAACTCCTCGCCGCCCGCACCGACTGGACGCCCCTCTACGACCCCGCCCGCCTCGCCGCCAACGAGGTCCCGGTCGCGGCCGCCGTCTACCACGACGACATGTACGTCGACGCGACCCACTCCCTTCGGACCGCCCGCGCGATCCGCGGACTGCGCACCTGGGTCACCGACGAGTTCGAGCACGACGGCGTCCGGGCGGGCGGGCCGCGGGTCCTGGACCGGCTGCTGGCGCTGACGCGCGACGAGGTGTGACGACACCGAAACCGACATAAGGTTCATTTCGTCGGTCTGTCGTTCCCTGTCGCGCGAGAGGACACCACGCGATGCGTACGAGGTCAGCCCGCCCGGAACGCCGAACGGGACGAGCCCGAGCGATCGCCCTGGCCGTGGCAGCCACGCTGGCGGGCGCCGCTCTGGTGTCGTGCAGCAGTGACAGCGACGGCGGCGGCGATTCCTCGGCCACGCCGACGGCACCCGACACGGCCTCCTTCTCGGGCAACACGCCCTCCGCCCTGGAGTCGAAGGCCGCGTCGGCCGTCGCGTCGGCCCGCGCCTCCGCCTCGGCCCGGGCGGCGTCCGCCTCCGCTGCCGCGTCCTCCTTCGAAGCCTCCGTCTCGGCCGAGGTCGAGCGCGCCAACAAGGCGGCCGAGAACGAGCTCAAGGACGTGAAGGGACAGGGCAACGCGCTGTCCGAGGTCGCGATGACCGGCAAGGCGCGCGCCAGCACGGATGGCCTGCTCGCCGTCATCGTCTCCATCACCAACAAGACCGACCACAAGGCCTCGTACGCGGTCCAGGTCGACTTCCTCGACTCCGCCGGCAAGACGGTCGAGACCCGTTACGTCGGCGCGGAGAACCTCGACCCGGGGGAGCGGGCCCAGCCCATCGCCATCAGCCGCAAGCCGCCCGAGCCGGTGCTGACGCCGAAGCTGGTCAAGGCGCAGCGCTACTGAGGCCGTGCCGGGGCCGCGGGGCGGGCGCTGTTCCGCGCCGCGGGCGTCGTGATTGGATTGGATGATCACATCGTCCGTACGATCCGGACCGCGACGGGGGCGGAATGAACGAGACGGAACTGCTGGCCGACCGCTTCGAGGAGCACCGCGGTCGGCTGAGGGCGGTCGCCTACCGCATGCTCGGCTCGACGGCCGAGGCGGAGGACGCCGTCCAGGAGACGTGGGTGAAGCTGAGCCGCACCGAGGCGGACGACATCCGCAACCTCGGCGGCTGGCTGACCACCGTGGTCGGCCGGGTCTGCCTGGACCTGCTGCGCTCGCGGAGCCTGCGGCGGGAGGAGCCGATCGACGAGACGTTCGTCCCGGATCCGGTGATCAGGCCGCTGTCGCAGATCGACCCGGAGCAGGAGGTGCTCCAGGCGGACTCGGTGGGTCTTGCCCTCCTGGTGGTGCTGGAGACCCTGGAACCGGCCGAGCGGCTGGCGTTCGTGCTGCACGACATGTTCGCCGTGCCCTTCGACGACATCGCGCCGATCGTGGAGCGGAGTTCGGCGGCCACCCGGCAGTTGGCGAGCCGGGCCAGGCGCCGGGTGCGGGGCGCCACACCGTCCGCGGAACCCGACCTCGGCCGCCAGCGACAGATCGTGGACGCCTTCATGGCGGCCGCTCACGCCGGTGACTTCGAGGCGCTGGTCACGGTCCTCGATCCGGACATCGTGCTCCGCGTCGACTCCGGCGCCCTGGTGGGCGGCGCGGCCGCCTCCAAGCTGGTGCGCGGCGCCAAGAGCGTGGCCGAACAGGCCCTGACCTTCCGGCAGTTCGCTCCGCAGGTCCGGACGGTCCTCGTCAACGGCACGGTCGGCCTAATCAACGTCGTCGAGGGTCAGGCGCTCGCCGTCATGGGCGTCACCGTCGTCGACGGCCGGATCACCGAGATGTACATCCTGGCCGACCCGGACCGCCTCGCCCGCCTCGACCTCACCGCGCTGGACTGAGCGTCACGGCATCGTGCAACGCTCCCAGCAGATCCAACGGCCGCCGGTCGGGGAACTCCGCCCGGACCACATTCATCGCGTACGAGAATCCGACGCGCTCTCCCGGCCAGGCACCGTGCCGGGAGCCGCCGAACCCCGCGTGCCCGAAGGTGTCCCGCGGCGGCCCGAACAGGGCCAGGTCGGTGCGGAGTTCGTAGCCCGCGCCGTACGCCATCGGGCTGCCCCACAGCGGTGAGGTCCCGCGCCGCAGCTCCCGCCGGCCGAGGTCGACGGTCGCCTCCTTGAGCACGCGGACGCCGTCCAACTCACCGCCCCGCGCGAGACAGGCGTAGAAGCGGGCCATCGAACGGGCCGTCACATGTGCGCCGACGGCGGGGAGTTGGGCGCGTCGGAACGCGGCGCTGTTCCAGAGGGCCGGCGCGTCAGGGACGGTGAGGGGATTGCGGGTCAGGACGCGCAACGGATCGTCGTCGTCACCGACGTGCGGCACCAGGACGCCCGGGCCCGCCAGCGTCGTCGCGGCCCGGCCGTGCTCCTCGTCCGGCAGGCCGAGCCAGACGTCCAGACCGAGCGGACCGGCGAACTCCTCGGCGAAGAAGGCCCCCACCGCCCGTCCGTCGACCCGGCGCACCAACTCGCCGGTCAACCACCCCCACGTCAGCGCGTGGTAGATGAACCCGGCCCGCGGATCGTCGGACGGCGCCTGCGCGGCGAGCAGCTTCGCCATGTGCTCGGGATCCAGCAACTCCGTGTTGCTGTAGGCCTGTTGAACCCCCGGCAGCCGGGCCTGGTGGGAGAGGATCTCGCCGACTGTGATCCGGTCCTTGCCGGCGGCGGCGAACTCCGGCCAGTAGTGGGCCGCAGGGGTATCCAGGTCCAGTTGCCCGCGCTCGACGAGCAGCAGGACGCAGGCGGCGGTCAGCCCCTTGGCGCCCGAGAAGACCAGCTGCAAGGTATCGGCACGCCAGGGGCGGCCCGTCGCCGGATCTGCGGTGCCGCCCCACAGGTCGACGACGAGTTCGCCGTCCCGGTATGCGGCGAAAGCGGCGCCTGTCTCGCCGTACCGCTCGAAGTTCCCGGCGAAGACCTCGGCCACGGGCTCGAATCCGGGTGCCGTCCATCCTTCGATGCCGTCAGGCACGGCGAGAGCCTCGCTCGTCATCGCCTCACACCCCCTCGGCCGCGAGCAGGGTGAGCGCCGCCCGCTTGGCGTCCTGGGCCGCGAGGCCGTCCGGGTCGTGGTGGTCCGCGACGACCGTGGCGCCCTCCAGCAGGATCAGCAACTGCCGTCCCAGGCGCGCCGGTTCGGGTGCTCCGGCTCGCTCGGCGATGGTCGTAAGGAGGTCCCGGTAGCGGCCCAGATGGCGGTCGGCGACCGGGCCTGCGGGCGGTGCGTGGTGCTGGGTCGCGGCGTTGACGATCGCGCAGCCGCGGAAGCCGGGTCGGCGGTACCAGTCGCCCAACGCGTCGAAGAGGGCCGCCAGTTGGGCGCGCGGGTCGGCGCCCGCCTCCTCGACCGTGGCCGTGAGCCACTGCACGACTCGGTCGCTGCGTGCCGTGAGGACGGCCTCCACGAGGCCGTCCTTGGAGCCGAAGTGGCGGTAGAGCGTCTCTTTGGACGCGCCCACCGCGCGGCACAGCTCGGCCACGCCGACGCCGTCGAGACCGCGCTCGTAGAAGATCTCGGTCGCCGAGGCGAGGAGCGCCGCGCGGGTGCGCTCCGGATCGAGGGTCGTGCCTTTCGGTACGGGCATGGATGAGATGGTACCGATCGGTTCGATGATGGTCCAGGGAGTGGGCCTGCCTCGATAAACTGGGCGTCGTGCCAGATCAGACAGCGGAACCGACCGAACTGCGCGCCGACTGCGGGCGGTGCTTCGGGCTGTGCTGTGTCGCGCTGCCCTTCGCCCGCTCCTCGGACTTCGCGATCGACAAGAAGGCCGGCAGCCCGTGCCGGAACCTGCGGGAGGACCACCGGTGCGGTATCCACTCCCGGCTGCGGCAGGAAGGCTTCAACGGCTGCACGGTCTACGACTGCTTCGGCGCCGGGCAGAAGATCTCCCAGGTCACCTTCGGCGGGCGCGACTGGCGTGAGGGGTCGAAGGAGGACGCCCGGCAGATGTTCGACGTCTTCCCGGTCGTCCGGCAACTGCACGAACTGCTCTGGTACCTCATCGAAGCGCTGACCCTCCCGGCCGCCCGCCCGGTCCACGCCGATCTGCGCCGGCTGCTGGAGCGGACCGAGGAGCACACTCGCCGCCCGCCGGAGGAACTGACCGCACTGGACGTGGGCGCGCACCGGCAGGAGGTCAACGTCCTGCTGCTCAAGACCAGCGAGCTGGTGCGGGCGGGCATCGGTGGTCGCAAAAAGGAGCGCCGGGGCGCCGACCTGATCGGGGCCAAGCTCAAGGGCGCCGATCTGCGCGGCGCGAACCTCCGCGGCGCCTACCTCATCGCCGCCGACCTGACCGGCGCCGATCTGCGCGAGGCGGACATGATCGGCGCCGACCTGCGCGACGCCGACCTCACCGACGCGGACCTGACCGGCGCCTTCTTCCTCACCCAGCCGCAGGTCAACGCGGCCCGGGGGAGTGCGGGGACCCGGCTGCCGGGCTCAGTCACCCGTCCCGTGCACTGGACAACGTAGGTCCTGCGAAGGGGAGTTGTCCGGGGCGGGTGCGGCCGACGCGCTCGCCGTCCGTCGCTCCAGGTGCAGGCGCAGGCCGTCCGGCATCAGCGTGAGCCGCTCGGTCACGCGCAGCCGGTAGTCCGGATCGGGCCGCAGTTCGTAACGGCGCAGCAGCAGGCCGAGCACCAGCGTGGCCTCGTGCAGTGCGAACTGTCGCCCGATGCACGCCCGCGCGCCCGTTCCGAACGGCTTGAAGGTGTGAGCGGCCCGGGAGCGTACGGACTTCGGGTCGAAGCGGTCGGGGTCGAAGTGCTCGGCGTCGGCGCCCCACACCTCCGGGTCGCGGTGCAGCATCGCGGTGAGGACCAGCGCCCACGCGCCGCGCCGCATCGGATGGCCGCCCGCAAGGACCGTGTCCTCGCGGGCCTCCCGGGCGAAGGCCGGCGCCGTCGGCCACAACCGCAACGCCTCGTCCAACACCCGCCGCACATAACGCAACTTGGCGACCTGGTCGTACCCCGGCACCTCGGCGTCGCCCCAGACGCCGTCCACCTCGGCGCGCGCCCGGGCCGCGACCTCGGGGTGCAGGGAGAGGTAGTGCAGGGCGAAGGAGAGCGCGCCCGAGGTCGTCTCGTGCCCGGCCACCAGGAACGTGATGACCTGGCGCCGGACGTTCTCCGCGGACAGTCGCTCGCCGGTCTCCGGATGCGCCGTCTCCAGCATCCGGTCGAGCAGATCCCCGTCACCGTCGGCGTCCGAGGCGCGCCGGGCCCGGACGAGTTCGTCGACCGTGTTGTTGAGATACGAGATGTCGGCCGCGTTGCGCCGCGAGGCGCCCCGCAGCAGGTACGGCGCCAGCGGCGAGGGCACCGTGTTGAGTCGTTGCGCGTAGGTGAGCGTGCCGACCATCGCGGAGACGAAGGGGTGCGGCCGGGTGCGCTCGAAGGACCCGAAGTCGTGCCCGAACCCGGTGCGCGCGATGGTCTCAAGGGTCAGCTTGGTCATGTCGCCGGGCACGTCCACCGCTCGCCCCGACGTCAGCTCGCGGTCCCAGTGGTCGGTGAGCCGCCCGGCCACCGCCAGCATCATCGGGTGGTAGGCCTCCATGGCCTCCCGGCTGAAGCCCGGCGCCAGGACGTCGTGCGCCAACTGCCAGTTCGGCTCGTGGTTGTAGGCCGTGAACAGCCCGTCGCCCGCCACCGGCCGCAGATTGGCGATCCCAAGACCCACGTGCTTGGCGAAGCGCGACTCGTCCGCCATGTCGGCCGCGGGCTCGGCGCCCCACACGAACACGAACTCCTTGCCGAACGCCTTGCGCCGGAACACCGGGCCCAGCTGCCGGGCGTAGCGCAGGGTGTCCTGGAGCGGGGTGCGCCGACTGGCGCCGATCACGTCACCGAGGAAGGGGACCCGGTGCGGCGGATGCGGGATGCGGCGCAGCTCCGGCCAGCCCTGCTCGGCGCTGCGGAAACCCTTCGGCAGTCCGTTCCCGCCCGTCGGCCTCGTCTCCGTGTCCGTCTCCGCCATGACGCGATCTCCCTTGATGCAGCGGCAGGTTGAGCATGTTGTACGTGGGTTCAATAGCGAGATTCAGTCTGATCCCCTTATTGAACTCGCGTCAAGTAAAGTGCGGGGATGGTCGCGAACCAGGGCGAGCGCACGCGCCGCCGACTCAGCACCGAGGCGCGCAGGGAGCAGCTGCTGTCGGTGGGAGCGCGGCTGTTCTCGGAGAGCCCGTACGACGAGGTGTGGATCGAGCAGGTCGCCGAGATCGCCGGGGTCTCCCGTGGCCTGCTCTACCACTACTTCCCGACGAAGCGGGACTTCTTCGCGGCGGTGGTCGAGCGCGAGAGCGAGCGCATGCTGCACATGACGGCGGCCGTGCCCGGGGTGCCGGCGCGTGAGCAGCTCACCGCCGGTCTCGACACCTATCTGGCGTACGTGGAGACGCACGCCCACGGCTTCCGGGCCTTCCATCGCGCCGACGCGGCCGGTGACCAGGCCGTGCGGCGGGTCTATCAGCGGGCGTTGGCGGCCGAGGAGCGGCAGATCCTGCTGGCCCTCGCCGCGGACCCGGAGTTCGGCCCGCTTTTCGGGGAGCGTCCCGATGTCCGTCTCGCGGTCCGTGGCTGGCTGGCGTTCACGACCGCCGTGTGCCTGGAGTGGCTGCGGGACTCGGAGTTGACGCGGGAGCAGGTGCGGGACCTGTGCGCCCGGGCCCTGCTGGGAGTCATCGCCTGAAGGGAATCGCCCTGGGGGACGCGCCGAGCGCGCCCGCGTGGTTGGCGTGCGCCTCGATCTTCGGTAAGTTAGGCAAGGCTTACCTAAGGAGGTTCGGAATGGGTGACAGCCAGGCCTGGACGGCCGCGCCCCCCGCCGCGGAACGCGCCCGCTCGGTGCTCGCCGCCGCGTGGTCCTGCGCGGTGACGGGGGAGGGCGGCCGCGAGGAGTTCGTCGGCGCGCACACCGTGACCGACGACGGCCGGGTGCTGGTGCAGGTGCCCGAGGACAGCGCGCTCAACGCGGCCGCGATCTGCGCGCCCCGCGGCGAGCCGTCCGCCGTCCTGGAGTTCGCCGACGTCGCGCCCGTCCCGGTCCGCAACCGCATCCGGGCCAGGCTCTGGCTCGCGGGGTACTTCGCCCCCGAGGACGGCCAACTCGCCTTCCAGGCAACCCGCGTGGTGCTGCGCCCGCCCACCGGCGCGGTCGTCGTCGCCCTCGACGAGTTCGCCTCCGCCGCACCCGACCCGCTCGCCGGCGCCGAGGCCCGGCTGCTGACGCACCTCGCCGACTGCCACGCCGACGCCGTCGAGCGGCTCACCCGGCTCGTCGATCGCGACAGTCTGCACGGCGCGGTCCGCGTCCAGCCCCTCGCCGTGGACCGGCACGGACTGACGCTGCGCATCGAGCGCAACCGCACCCACGGCGACGTACGACTGCCCTTCCACAAGCCCGCCGACGACGTCGGACAGCTCACGGAGCGCATGCACGTCCTGCTCACGCAGGCGAGCAGCGCGTCCTGCCCGCGCCCGCTACAGCGGCAGCGCACAGACGGCGACGGGTGAGGCGAACGGCTCGCCGGTGAGCCGGAGTTCACCGCTGGCCTCGTCCACGTGGAAGACGCTGACCGTGCCGGACTTCTGGTTCGCCGCGAACAGCAGTGTCCCGTCCGGTGAGAGGGCGATCTGGCGCGGGAAGTCACCGGACACCGGGACCGTGTCGAGCAGTCGCAGCCGCGCGCCGTCCGCCTCCACGGCGTAGCGCGCCAGGCTGTTGTGACCCCGGTTGGCCAGGTAGGCGAAGGCGCCGTTCGGCGTGACCACGATCTGCGCCGGGTAGTTGGTGCCGGAACCCGAGCCGGTGGCCTGCGGCGCGCCGATCGTGAGGCGGCCGGTGGACGGGTCGTAGGCGCAGACCGCGACCGTGTCGTCGACCTCGTTCGCCAAGTAGGCGTACCGGCCGCCGGGATGGAACGTCAGATGGCGCGGACCGGCACCCGCGCGGGTCTGCGCGCGGGACGTCTCGGTGAGCTTGCCGGTGCCCTCGTCCAGTCGGTAGGTGTAGACGGTGTCGGTGCCCAGGTCGACGGCGAGCACGTGGCCGCCGTCCGGGCTGGTGATGAACTGGTGGGCGTGCGGGCCCTGTTGACCCGGTCCGGGCGCCGGGCTGGAGTGCGTCACCAGGTCGGTGCGCTCGCCGATCGCGCCCGAGCCGTCGATCGGATGCACGGCCACGCTGCCCGAGGTGTAGTTCGCGCTCAGCAGCCACTTGCCGCTCGGGTGCACGGAGAGATGGCAGGGACCCGCCCCGCCCGTGCTGCGGCTGCCCAGGACCTTGCGGTCGGCGATGCGCACTGCGGTCACGGCGCCGGCCTCGCGCTCGTTCACCGCGTACAGGGTGCGGCCGTCGGGGTGCACCGCGAGGTACGACGGGTCGCCGACGCCGGTGACCGTGCCCGTACCGGTGATCTCTCCGGTCGCGGAGTCGTAGGTGGCGAGGCCGATGCCCTTTCCGCCGCCGTCGACGGAGGTGTAGGTGCCGAGGTAGAGGGGGCGGGGGCCGGTGGGCTCCGGCGCGGGCCGCTGTCCGGTGGCGGGCTGGTCCTTCTGGGCCACCGCCTGGTCGGGAGCGGTCGCGGAAGACGTCTGCGTGGCGGACGTCGGCGTGGATCTGGGCGGGGCCGGCGCGGGCAGCGCCGTCACGGCGGCCGCTCCCGCGAGCGCACCCACGAAACGGCGCCTGCTCCAGCCGCCGTTCTTCGCTCCAGTCCCACTGCTCATGTCCGCACCTCAGGTGATCGGTCGCCCCGGTCGTGACAGCCACCTTGACGTGGACCACCCGGCACATGCAAGAACGGCACCGGGCGTTGCGGGGAGTGCAACGCCCGGACGTGCCGCAGGAGTGTCCCTGCCGTGCGAGAAGCCGTGCTTCACGAAACGGCGTGACCTACCAGTCGCTGTGCTCCGCGAAACGGCGTGACCTACCAGTCGCCGTCCTCGACCGGCTTGCCCGGCGCGTCGCCCAGCGGCTTGACCTGGTGCGGAGCGGGCGGCTCCCAGGGCTCGTGGTCGTCACCGAGCCAGTCGCCGACCGGCTTCACGCCCTCCAGCGTGTCCGTGGGGGCGAGATCCTGCGCGTCCTGGTCGTAGTAGTCGTACCAAGGCAGCCCCGCGCGCGTGTACGCGGCCCGGTCCACCGGCGACGGCGGGGGAGCCTCGCCGGTGATGCGGCGCCACTCCGGAGGCGTCACCAGGTGGACGAAGACGCGCCCGGCGGGCTCCTCGGCCCAGTCCTTGAGCGGCCGGTCGTCCGTGTAGACCTCCTGCCGCATCGAGCCGCCGACACCGAGGCCCATCTCAAGCGTGGGCTTCCGCCGGGCCGCCGCCGGAACCGGCCCGCCACTCGGAGCGGGGGGCGCCATGGACATCGCCGCGCCGTAACCCCCGGCCGCCATGGGCATCGCCGGCGGCCGCTCGGCCCGGCGCCGCTCCTCCGCCCGCCACTCGGCCAGCTTCCGTTCCTTGAGCGGGAAGGACTGAAGCTGTACGCCGCCCCAGACCTCCTCGCCGGTGACCTGGCCCTCGACGGTCGCGCCCAGGCCCAGCGGCACCGCCACGAACTGGCGGACCGTGCCCTTGCCGGAGTTGATCCCGTCCAGCCAGGGCTGGCGGGGCAGCACCACGTAGTTCTGCGGCTTCCGTGCGAGCCGGTCGCTCCACGGCTTCCCGGACACCGCGCACACCTTGCCGACCCCGACCTGGAGCGCGGCCGGCTCCGTCGTCCCGCCGAAGCTCAGCCACATCGCCTCGCGCAGGTACACCGGCAGCATCACACCACCGCGCGCACGCCACTTCTCGGGCACCGTGTCGGGAAAGTCGGCGACCCGCCGGACCGGGAACTCACCGAGCCCCGGCGGCAGCGGATGCGTGCCCGTCTCGGGCAGCCGCAGGGTACGGATGAACCGCACCGCCACTCCGCCCGTCAGCCGCAGTGTGTTCCCGTCGATCCGCACGCTGCTGTCGGTCATCCGCCGCCCCCTCGTAGCCGGTGCCGGAAACGTACGCCGCCCCGGTGACTTCGTCACCTAGAACGACGGTCGGTGCCGGGACGGTTCCTGCGCAGGGCATCCGGGACACGCGGCAGGTCGGATTCGTGGAGGGCCTCCTGGAGCCGGGTCAGCCGCGGCATGCGCTCGCGCTGCTCCTGGGAGACGCGGTCCAGCTCCTCAAGGAGCCGGCGCGAGCGGTGCTCGGTGTCCAGCTCGTCGAGGGTGCGGTTGACCTCGGTCAGCACGGCGCCGTAGAGCTGCCAGGTCCGGGCGTCGCGCTGGACCTCCTCCAGGAGCAGCAGGGCCAGCTTGTCCCGGGTGGCCGCGGCCTGCCGCAGCTCGGCGGCGAGCCGGGCCTCCGCCGACTCCGCGCTCTTGCTGACGTCGGAGGTGACCAGCACGGCGAAGCTGACCACGGCGTCCGCGACCTCCGACAGCAGCCGCTCCACCACGCTCCCCGTGTCGGCCGGGAACAGCGGCTCGGGGTCCCGTTCCTTCGCGAGGTCGGTGAAGGTGCGCGCGAGCACCCGCAGGACCACCGTGCAGATCTCCAGCGTGTCCAGCCCCGTCCGCAGGACCACCCTGTGCAGCAGCCCCTCACGCACGCGTGGATTGAGCCGCAGACTGTCCTCGGCCTGCCGCAGCGCCGCGTCCACGTCGATGATGTCGTGGTCGAGCCGGCGCGCCTCGTACAGCCGCTGGGTCGCGTGTTCCACCGGCGTACGCCCCGCGGCCTCCTCGCCCATCCGCAGCATCAGCCGCCGCACCCGCCGGGCCAGCCCCTCGATCGACTCGCCCGCCTCCTCCACCCACACCGGTGGCGCGAGGAGCAGATTGCAGCCGAGCCCGACGACCGCGCCGATCAGTGTCTCCACCACCCGCGCCCAGGCGGTGTCCCCGACGGTCGTCACCCCGAGCACCAGCATCGCGCTGATCGCCACCTCGGGCACGTACTCGTTGACCCGCACCAGCCGCCCCACGACCAGCGAGGCCAGGATCAGCAGCGCGAGACTCCACCAGGTCAGGCCGACCAGCAGGCTGAAGGCGATGGCGACCAGCACGCCGGCCACGACGGCGTTCACGCGGCGGATGCCGTTGGTGAGGGTGGCGTACAGGGTGACCTGGACGACCAGCAGGGCCGTCAGCGGGGCGGTGAGCGGCGCGGGCTCGGGGCTCAGGCGCAGGGCGATGACATAGGCGACCGTCGCCGCGACCGCCGATCGCAGCGTCTGCACGACCACGGGGTCCCTGCGACGCTTCACGAAGCGCACGAGGGACGCCCTCCACTCACGTACATCACGCATCCTCGGGCCCTTCCCCTTCTACCTTCGCATCGAACCCGTGATCGCGACCGGACATCGGGACCGGGCCGCGGGACGGGACGTCGAAGTCCGTGAGCGGAGGAGAACCCCCGTCGTCGACCCCGGGTTCTCCGCACCCTGGGACGGAGGACTGCCGGATGGTCGAGATCGTGCCCGCCACGCGAGCCTCGGTTCATGACAAGGCATCGGACCGCGATCGTCCTGACCCTGCTCCTGGGCCTCGGAGCCACCGCCACCGTCACACCGGCCGTCGCTGCGGCGCCACCTCGACCGGGCCCGACCGTCGTCGACGCGCTCGACCGCGCCGCCCACCCCCTGCGGACCGTCGAACCGGGCGGCGACACCCGGGACTTGAGCCCCCTCGACCGGATGATCGGCGGTGCACGGGTCGTCGGCCTGGGCGAGGCCACCCACAGTTCGCACGACTTCTTCGCCCTCAAGGACCGAGTCTTCCGGCACCTGGTGGCGGAGAAGGGCTTCCGTACCTTCGCCCTGGAGGCGAGTTGGAGCACCGGACTGCGCCTCGACGACTACGTGGTGCACGGCAAGGGCGACCCCCGGCGCATCATGCGGGAGGAGTTCCAGCGCGACTACCTGTGGTGGAACAACGCGGAATACCTCCAACTCGTCGAGTGGATGCGGTCGTACAACATCCACCACCCCGACGACCCGGTCCGCTTCATGGGCGACGACCTCGCCTGGACGGGCGCCGAGGTGTACGACGAGGTCGCGGACTTCGTGGCCGCGACGCACCCCGCGTCGAGCGCACGGCTCGCCGCGCTCTACCGCGGCCTGCGGCCCGATGTGCCGACGGGGGCATACATCGAGCGGTACCTGAACAAGCCCTACGCCGAGCGCATGGACATGGCGCGGCGCACGGTCGAGGCCCTTGACCTGGTGCGACGGCAGGCGCCGGGCGCGGACCGGGAGGCCTACGAGTGGGCCGTGCAGCAGGCCACGGCGATCGACCGGACGGCCCGGCAGTACGCCTTCGACTTCGAGGACCCGGCCCAGATCGCCGGGGCGATGCGCTACCGCGACGAGGCCATGGCCGCCAACACCGTCTGGTGGCAGCGGCACACCGGCACCAAGGTGCTGCTGTCCGCGCACGACGCGCACATCGGCTATGTGTCGAGCGATCCCGCCCATTACCCCAAGATGCAGGGCGCGTTCCTGCGTGACCGTCTCGGCGCGGGCTATGTGAGCGTCGGACTGACCTTCGACCGGGGCTCGTTCAACGCCACCGGACCCGACGGGGCCATCCACCATTGGACGTTGGGACCGGCGCCCGCGGGCAGCAACGAGGAGACCCTCGACCGGGCCAGGGCCCGTGACTACGTCGTCGACCTGAGGTCCGTCGGATCACCGGCCCGCGAATGGCTCGCCGGCGCCCGGCCGACCCGCACCATCGGCACCGACTACCCCGACGGCCCGTACGACATCGCCCTCGCCCGCACCCACGACGTCCTGATCCACCTGCACCGGGTGTCGGCGGCCCGGCTGCGCGACCGGTAGCCGGCCGCCATCGACGCGGCGGCGTCAGACGTACAACTTGTCGATGAAGGAGGACAAGTTGCCCGTGGTCCGGGCGATCTGCTCGGTCAGGGTCAGGCTCTCCTCGAAGCGGGCGCCGCTCTGGGAGATCTTCTTGCCGCGTACGTAGAGGGAACAGGCCAGGTCGGCGCACATGTACAGGCCGACGGAGTTGCCGTCGCGGCCCGCCTGGCCGGCCTTCCGCGCGGTCATGAGCGAGACGCCACCGCGCGGGTGGGTCGTCAGGCACAGCGAGCACATGCTGCGGTGCATGTAGCCGTGCTGCGCGGGCGGGAAGCGCAGGGTCACGCCCACGAGTCCCGTCTCCCGCTCCATGACGAGATAGCTGCGATCGGGGGCCCCGGGATCGCGCCAGCCGAGGAAGTCCAGGTCGTCCCAAGGATGTTGGTCGAGGTCGCGGGGGACCGCGAGGCGTTTGGCCTCTCCCTTCGAGCAGTTCACAAATGAGTTGCGGATGTCGTGCTCGGTGAGTGATCTCATGAAGGGGCTCCTGGGTCGGCCGACGGGTCCCGCCGGGGGAAACCTAGGGTTCCTAGGTTCTGGGCGATGGTATATAGCTTAAGCGAGGGGAAGCCAATGGATTTCGGGCACGTCGGGTCGCCGCCGGCTCGCCGGGCGCTGAGGCATGTCGCGGCCCGGTCCGCGGGCCCGGCTGTCTCCCCGGACCTCCGGATCACCTTGAATTTCCATCCGGACCGGTTCGCGGCCGACCTCCCTGTCCTCCTACGGCTGGTTCAGGACGGCGCCTACCACTCGCAGTTCGTCACGGGCACCAGCAACGGCGGCCTCACCGCGCACCCCGGTGGCGACCGCTGGCGCTGGGAGAGCCGGATCTTCGGCGGTGCCTACGACGATGCCGTCGCGCACGACAGACCCGTCTACGGCGCCCTGAACTTCCGGCACCAAGTGGTGGGCGCCGCCCCGCGGTTCGGCTCCTCGCACTTCCGGCTCGCACCGGCCGCACTGGCCCGCGCCACCTTCTGCTACCCCGACAGCGCGGCCGAGCCGACCGACTTCGGCGTCGCCGCCGGCATGTCCCTCATCGCCCAGGCCGAGGCCGACGAGCAGGACGCCCTCGACGACTACATCGAGGCACAGGTGCACGGCGGTGTCGGGCTGGCCGAGGACGTGGAGGCCCTGGTCCTGGACGCCTGCTACCGGGGCACACCGGTCGAGACCGCGGCCCGGCGCCTGCCCTGCGCGGTCGAGTGGCACCCGGGGTACGTCCTGTCCGTCCCGGACCTGCTCCGGCACGCCGACTACCGCGGGCAGGAGTACGTCGACCTCGGCGCCCGGATCGCCGAGGACGGCCGGATCGACCCACGGATCATCGGCGACGCGGCCCGCACCGGCCGCTACGAGCTGCAGGACCTGAAGAAGGTGTGGCACACACTGGCTCGATTCGGGGCACCGGAGGGCGCGGGGACGGCGAACGGGGTGGTCGCACCGGTCGGGCTCACGGAGGGCCGGTCAGGGCCGGTAGCGAACCCGCCGGAGGGGATGGCGAGCCTTCCGCAGGAGACCGCGAGCCCGCGCTAGCCGGCGTCCGAGCCCCCACCCGCCGGCACCGGCGGCCACACCCCCGCCGCGAGCACCCCCGTCGCATACGCCCGCGCCACCAGCTCCGTCCGATTCGCCGCGCCCCACCGGGCCGACAGCCGCCGCAGGTGATAGGTGACGCCGTCCGTGGTGAGCCCGGTCTCGCGGGCCGCCCTGGCGGTGGTGGCGCCCCCGGCGAGCAGCGCCAGGATCCGGGCCTCCACCGGCGTGACCCGCTCCGGTGACTCCACGCTGGGCTCGCGCTCGCCGAGGACGCGCAGCATCACCAGCAGGGCGGGAGTGTCCTCCACGGTGTCGCTCACCGGATCGGCGGTGAGCTCCCCGTACCGCTCGGCCCCGTCCTCGGCCCGCCACCGCACCGACACCTGGTAGCGCGACCGGTGCCGCAGTCGCAGCGCCTCCGCGATCCGCTCGACCTGTGTCGTCTCCTGCGGCCGGAACAGCTCCAGCACATCGCGGCCGCGCAGCCGCCCCGGAGTCGTACCGCACTCCGCAGCCATCGCCGGATTGGCCAGCTGGACCATGCCGTACACATCGCACACCGCGACCGGCACCGCGACCCGGTCGAAGACCATGAGGGCACGGTTGCGCCACACCACCGCCTCGGGCCGGGTCCAGTCCATTCGCATCTCCTCGGGTTCAGCGCAAGGGCCACGCGTGTTTGGCCACTACACAATCATGTAGTGCGGCAGCGCAGAGCCCCGCCCCACCTGGACCAACCTGGATCGCAGTACTCCCGTACCGCGAAAGGCAGTTGTCGCGCCATGCCCCCCACCGCGCTGCACCCCCACACGCCCCGATCCACCGACACCCACCCGGACGTCCCCGTCGTCGACATCACCGCCACCGGACCCGGACACACGCCGATCCAGCAGGTCATGGACCTCATGCGGGAGCACGGGCCGGTGCTCGTGCGGCGGTTGCACGGGCGGGACGTGCTGTTCGTGAGCGATCTGGATCTGGTGGCGGACCTCGCCGACGAGAAGCGGTTCGCCAAGCATGTCGGGCCGGCCCTGGAGAACGTCCGGGAGTTCGCCGCCGACGGGCTGTTCACGGCGTACAACGACGAGCCCAACTGGGCCAAGGCGCACGACATTCTGATGCCCGCCTTCGCGCTGGGCTCGATGCGGACCTATCACCCCGTGATGCTGGACGTGGCCCGTCGGCTCATCGGCTCCTGGGACCGCGCCGCCGGTGCCGGGCAGGCGGTGAACGTACCCGACGACATGACGCGGATGACCCTCGACACCATCGGGCTCGCCGGGTTCGGCTATGACTTCGGGTCGTTCGGGCGGGACGAGCCACACCCGTTCGTCGAGGCGATGGTCCGCTGCCTGGAGTGGAGCATGAACCGGCTCGCCCGCACCCCGGGCCAGGACCACTCCGCCGCCGACGCGGCCTTCCGGGACGATGCCGACTACCTGGCCCAGGTCGTCGACGACGTCATCGCCTCCCGCACCGGCGCCGACCGGCTCGATGCCGAGGACCTGCTCGGGCTGATGCTCACCGCCCGCCACCCCGCCGACGGCAGCACGCTCGACACCGCCAACATCCGCAACCAGGTCATCACCTTCCTGATCGCCGGGCACGAGACGACCTCCGGCGCGATGTCCTTCGCGCTGTACCACCTCGCCAAGGACCCCAGCGCGCTGCGACTCGTCCAGCGCGAGGTCGACGCGCTCTGGGGCGACCAGGCGGACCCCGAGCCGACGTACGAGGAGGTCGGCAGGCTGACGTACACCCGGCAGGTGCTCAATGAGGCGCTGCGGCTGTGGCCGACGGCCGCCGCCTTCAGCCGGCACGCACTGGCCGACACGCTGCTGGGCGGCCGGATCCCGCTGCGCGCCGGACAGGCCGTGACCGTGCTGGCGCCGATGCTGCACCGGCAGCCCGTCTGGGGCGACAACCCCGAGCTGTTCGACCCCGCCCGCTTCACCCCGGAGGCGGAGGAAGCACGCCCGGTACACGCCTTCAAGCCCTTCGGTACCGGTGAACGCGCTTGTATCGGGCGGCAGTTCGCGCTGCACGAGGCGACCATGCTGCTGGCCATGCTGGTCCACCGCTACCGGCTGCACGACCACGCCGACTACGCGCTCCAGGTGAAGGAGACCCTCACCCTCAAGCCCGAGGGCTTCACCCTGACGCTGACTCCGCGCACGTCCGCCGACCGGACGCACGGCCCGGTGCCCGGCGTGATTCCCACGACCACCGACGCCGTGACCGCCCCGGACACCCTCCCCGCCCGCGTCCGCCCCGGCACCCGCGCCCTCTTCCTGCACGGCAGCAACTACGGCACCTGTCGTGAGTTCGCCGCCCGACTCGCCGACGAGGCTGCCGAGCTGGGCTGCGAGACGGAGGTCGCGTCCCTCGACGCCTTCAGCGCAGGCCTGCCCACCGACCGGCCCGTCGCCATCACCGCCGCCTCCTACAACGGCCGCCCCACCGACGACGCCACCGCCTTCGCCGACTGGCTGGAGGACACCCACGACCTGACGGACGTCGACTACGCCGTCCTCGGCGTCGGCGACCGCAACTGGGCCGCCACCTACCAGCACTTCCCGACCCGGATCGACGAACGCCTCGCCGAACTGGGCGCCGTCCGTCTGATCGACCGCGTCGCCGCCGACGCCTCCGGCGATCTCACCGGCGCGGTACGGGAGTTCACGGCCCGGCTGCGCACGGCCTTGCTGGAGAAGTACGGCGACCCGGACGCCACCCCGGCCGAAAGCGAGCCCACGAGCGCCTACGAAGTCCGCACCCTGACCGGCGGCCCCCTGGACGCCCTTGCCGAACGGCACGACCTCATCCCCATGACCGTCACCGAGGCCCGCGACCTCACCGCCCCCGGACACCCGCGCCGCAAGCGCCTGGTCCGCGTCGCCCTCCCGGACGGCACCACCTACCGCACCGCCGACCACCTCACCGTCCTGCCCGTGAACGCCCCAGCCCTCATCATTCGCGCCGCCACCGCACTCGGCGTCGACCCGGACGAAGTCCTGGACATCCGCGCGACCCGCCCCCGCCGCGACGGACTCGCGGTGGACCGGCCTGTGACGGTACGTCAACTACTCGCGCACCACGTCGAGTTGCAGGAGCGCCCGACTCCCGCCCAGGCTGCCGCGCTCGCCGCCGCCAACCCCTGCCCGCCCGAGAAGGCCGCCCTCGCCGCGCTCACCGCCGACGACCCGCGCACCCTCGTCGAGGTGATCGAGGACCACCCCGCGCTGCGCGGCGCCCTGAGCTGGCCGCAGCTCCTGGAGATCCTCACCCCGCTGCGCCCCCGCCACTACTCCGTCTCCTCCTCGCCCGCCGTCGACCCCGCCCACGTCGACCTGATGGTGTCCCTGCTGGAGGCGCCCGCCCGCTCGGGCAACGGCGTCTACCGGGGCACGGGTTCGGGCTATCTCGCCGACATCGAGCCCGGCGACACGCTGTACGCCCGGATCCAGCCCTGCCGTGAGGCCTTCCGTATCGACCCCGGCGACACCTCGACCCCGCTGATCATGGTGGCGGCCGGCACCGGCCTCGCGCCCTTCCGTGGCGCCGTCGCCGATCGCACCGCCGCCCGCGCCGACGGCACCGAACTCGCCCCCGCGCTCTGCTACTTCGGCTGCGACGCACCCGACGCCGACTTCCTGCACGCCGAGGAACTGCGCGCCGCGGAGATCGCCGGAGCCGTCTCCATCAGGCCGGCCTTCAGTGCCCTCCCGGACAACGGCGTGACCTACGTGCAGCACCGCATCGCCGCCGAGGCCGACGAGGTCTGGGCCCTGCTCGGCGCCGGGGCCCGTGTCCTGGTCTGCGGCGACGGATCACGTATGGCACCCGGTGTACGGGATGCGTTCCGTACCCTGTACCGAAACCGCACGCCCGACGCGGACGAGGCGGCGGCCGACAACTGGATCAACGGGCTGATCGCGGACGGACGGTACGTCGAGGACGTGTACGCCGCCGGCTGAACCGAACGGGGAGAGGTGGGCGCACAGTGACGGACACCTGGGAACGGGCCCGACGCGTGCTGGAGGCGGCCGGTATCCCGCCCGAACGGCTCGCCCGCCTCACCCCCTTGACCGGCGGCACCTACAACTCCGTAGAGGATCTCCGCCTCACCGACGGCGCCCGCTACATCCTCAAGGTCGCCCCCGACACCGAGGGCCTGCGCCACGAGCACCGACTCCTCGTCTCCGAGGCGGAGTTCTACGAGGGGGCGGCGCACGTGGACGTACCGGCCCCGCGGGTCGTGGCGGCCGGCGGACCGTGGCTGCTCATGACCGTCTGCCCCGGCGAGCCCTGGGGCGACTCGCTCCACGCCGACGAACAGGTGGACCTGCGTACGGAGTTGGGCCGTCTGGTGGCCCGCCTGCACCGCGTCACCGGGCCGGGGTTCGGCTATCCGTCCGGCGCCCTCGGCCCGCTCGCCCCCGACTGGCGGGCGGCCTTCACCGGCATGCTCGACGCCGTCCTCGACGACGCCCGCCGCTATCGGCCCCGACTGCCCCGCCCCGTCGACGAGATCGCCCGCACGCTGCGAACCGCGTACGACGCGCTCGACCAGGTCACCGACCCGAGCCTCGTCCACTTCGACCTGTGGCCGGGCAACATCCTGGTGGACCGCTCGACGCCCTGGGCGAGCATCGGCGGGCTGATCGACGGGGAGCGGATGTTCTGGGGCGACCCCCTCGCGGACTTCGTCTCGTTGGCGCTGCTGGGCGACATCAGGAAGGACGAGGCGTTCCTCGCGGGCTACCGGGAGGCGGGCGGCCGGGCCGAGTTCGACGTCCCGGCCCTGCTGCGGCTCGCGCTCTACCGCGCCTACCTCTACCTGATCATGCTCACCGAAGTGGTCCCGCGCGGCGGGGACACCGGACCCGACAGTTGGGTCCAGGAAGCGGTCGCCCCGGAACTCGTCGCGGCGCTGGACCATATCGAAGAGCTCTCCAGCAGGTCCTGACTTTCCACTCGTCTTACCTCACTACGTGAACTAAGGGTTGTCAGAAAGTCGCGCAGGGCCTGTCCCGAGGGGTATGTTGCAGGTCGAACCGGGTTAGAAGGGAGCCACATGGCGGGGCGCAACGGGCGAACGGTGCGGGACCTCAGGCGGGCCAACCGCACGGCCGTGCTCCAGCGGCTCTACTTCGACGGACCCCTCAGCCGCTTCGAGCTCGGCCCCGCGACCGGACTCAGCTCCGGCTCGGTGAGCAATGTGGTCGCGGATCTGATCGCCGACGGACTGGTGGAGGAGGCCGGCAGCGTCGACTCCGACGGCGGCCGCCCCCGCACCCTGCTGCGGGTCGCCCCCGGCAGCGGCCACATGATCGGCGTCGACGTCGGCGAAACCCGGGTGCGCATCGAGCTGTTCGACCTGACCCTCACCGAACTCGCCCGCGTGGAACGCCCGTTGGCGAAGCAGCGCTACGAGGTCGAGGTGATCGTCGGCCACATCCGCGACGGTGTGGACGAGGTGCTCGCGGCCGCGGGCATCGACCCCGAGCAGCTCCTGGGCGTAGGCATCGGCGTTCCCGGCATCGTCGAACGCACGCCGGAGCACGGGGCCGTCGTACACGGGCAGACCATCGGCTGGGACGCGGTCCCGCTGGAGAGCCTGCTGCGCTCGACCTCCCAACTCCCGGACACCGTCCCGTACTTCATCGACAACGGCGCGAAGACCCTCGGCCAGGCCGAGATGTGGTTCGGCGGCGGACGCGGTGCCCGTAACGCGGTCGTGGTCCTGTTCGGCTCCGGTGTCGGCGCCTGCCTGGTCACCCCCGAGGTGGAGCACGGCCGCGCGGTCGAGTGGGGGCATCTGACGGTACGGGTGCGGGGGCGCCGGTGCCGGTGCGGTGCGCTCGGCTGTCTGGAGGCCTACGCGGGCGCCGAGTCGCTGCTCGACCGGTGGCGCGACGAGGGCGGCCGGCTCCCCGAGGGCACCGACGAGGAGACCGCGATGACCGCGATGCTCGCCGCCGCCTACCCGGCCGAGGGCACGGCGGCCGACCCGGTGGCCCTCGCCGTCCTGGAGGAGACCGCCGAGTACCTGGGCGCGGGCCTCTCCGACCTGATCAACCTCTTCCAGCCCGAGCGCATCCTGATCGGCGGCTGGGCGGGTCTCCAGCTCGGCTCCCGCTTCCTGCCCGCCGTCCGCCGGCACGCGATGTCGTACGCCCTGCGCTATCCGGCGGACAAGGTGACCGTCGAGCTCGGTCTGCTCGGTCCTGACGCGGTCACCGTCGGTGCGGCGATCCTGCCGCTCGCGGACTTCTTCGCGCGGGGCGGCCGACGCGTCGAGCCGGAGCCCGAGGGTCCGGCACCCGCCTGGCGCACGGCACTTGAGGACCGCGCTCCGCACTGAGGTTTCGGCCGGTCACGGTGCAGGTACCCGCGTCTTTCGGACGACCGAAGGAGTGCACCGTGGCCGACGAACACCGCGAGGGCCGGGACGGCGGGCCCGTGCCGCGGGATCTGCCCGATCAGCAGGCGCGCGAGGGCGAGGACCCCTGGGAGGCGGCCCCGGGCGCGGAAGCCTGGGGCAGCGCCGCCGAAGAGGACGTACCCGACGCCGATGAGGCGGGTGCGGGCCGCCACGGCGACCCGCGCTCAGCGACCGTCCATCCCGAACACCCGGCACCGGAGGAGTCGCCCGGCTGAGCCGACGTGACGACGGTTTCCGTCCGGCGTCAGACCGCGAACGCGTTCACGCCGGTCAGCTCCGCCGACAGGGCCCACAGACGGGCCGCCTGCTCGGGGTCCGTCGCCCAGGCCTTCACGCCGACCCGCTCGTCGTCCGCGGGGGCGGGTTCGGCGATGTCGCAGTCCTCCAGGTAGACGCCACCGAGGCCGTCCAGCTGGGGCGAGGTGGCCGCCCACACCTGGGTGGCCGCGCCCTGCTCCGGGGACTTGAAGCCCTCCGGGTTGAGCGGCTTGCCGTCCTCGTCGATCCAGCCGCGGTCGATCATCTCCTGCTGGGGCAGGTGCCGTTGGAGGGGTGTGAGGATGCCGCCCGGGTGGAGCGAGAAGGCGCGGACCCCGGCGTCGCGGCCGAGCCGGTCGAGGTGCACGGCGAACAGGACGTTGGCGGTCTTGGCCTGGCCGTAGGCCTCCCACTTGTCGTAGCCGTGCGTCCACTGGACGTCGTCCCAGCGCATGCCGGCGGCGTGGTGACCGCGGGAGGAGACGGAGACGACGCGGGCGCCGCCGGGCTCGATCGCGGGCCACAGACGGTTGACGAGGGCGTAGTGGCCGAGGTGGTTCGTCGCGAACTGGGCCTCCCAGCCGGGTCCGACACGCGTCTCCGGGCAGGCCATGATCCCGGCGCTGCCGATGAGGATGTCGATGGTGCGCCCGGTGGCCAGGAAGCGCTCGGCGAAGCCGCGCACGCTCTCCTGGTCCCCGAGGTCCAGCTCGTCCACCTCGACGCCGTCCAGGCCCGCCAGGGCCTCCTCTGCGGTCGCCCTGCGGCGTGCCGGGACGACCACGTGGGCGCCCGCGGCGGTGAGCGAGCGGGTGGTCTCCAGGCCGAGGCCCGAGTAGCCGCCGGTGACGATCGCGAGCTTGCCGGTCAGATCGATGCCCTTGAGGACCTCGTCGGCGGTGCTGGTGGCGCCGAAACCGGATCCGATCCTGTGCTGTGCAGTGGTCATGTCCGAAACGCTACGGATTGGAGTGCTCTCGAAGTCAAGCGGAACCCGCGCGACCGCCACGGAGGCAGGGGCACGACCGCCCCCGGACATGGGGAAGCCCCGACCGGACGGGGGAATCACGGTCGGGGCGGTCAAAGTGTGGGCACGGATGGCGGTCGCCACTCGGCGAAAGGCTCCACAGGGCTTCAGCCGAACGATCGTCCCTGTGGGCAAAAGGTGAGGCCCGGGGACACTGTCCCATCCGCACCCACGTGTTGTTCAACGGGCAACCTCCCCGTGGTGTTCCTGCCCGTGCCCGGATTCGGGGTGACCTGTGTCACCGCCCCCGGCTCCAGGCCAGCAGCTCCTCGGCGGACCAGGTGTTCACCACCCGTTCGGCGGGCACCGCGCACTCCTCCGCCCGCGCACAGCCGAGGATCTGCCAGTCCAGCTGACCGGGCGCGTGGGCGTCGGTGTCGATCGAGAACAACACCCCGGCGTCGACGGCCCGCCGCAGCAGCCGCCGTGGCGGGTCCAGCCGCTCCGGGCGGCTGTTGATCTCCACGGCCGTACCCGACTCGGCGCACGCGGCGAACACCTCGTCGGCGTCGAACTCCGACTCCGGCCGCGCGGAACCCCCGTCCCGACCGATGATCAACCGCCCCGTGCAGTGCCCGAGGATGTCCGCGTGCGGATTCCGTACGGCGGCCACCATGCGGCGGGTCATGGCGCGGGACTCCATACGCAGCTTCGAGTGCACCGAGACCACGACCACGTCGAGGCGCTCCAGCAGCTCCGGGTCCTGGTCCAGGGAGCCGTCGTCGAGGATGTCGCACTCGATCCCGGTGAGCAGCCGGAACGGCGCCCAGGTCTCGTTCAGCGCCGCCACCACGTCCAGCTGCTCGCGCAGCCGCTCGGGGGAGAGGCCGCGGGCCACGGTCAGCCGGGGGGAGTGGTCTGTGAGCACCGCCCAGTCGTGTCCGAGGCGGGCCGCCGTACGGCCCATCTCCTCGATGGGGCTGCCGCCGTCCGACCAGTCGGAGTGCAGATGGCAGTCCCCGCGCAGCAGCGCCCGTAGCCCCTCTCCGCCAGGCGGGCGTGGTGCGGGCTCGGTCCGCTCCAGTTTCGCGAGGTACTCCGGCACCTGTCCGGCGAGCGCCTCGCGCACCACCTGGGCCGTCTTGGGGCCGATGCCCTTCAGGGACTCCAGCGTCCCGGCGGCCGCCCGCTCGCGGATCTCGTCCTCGGGCAGGTCCGCCAGGACCCGGGCGGCGCCGCGGAAGGCGCGGACGCGGTAGGTCGGCGCCAGGGACCGCTCCAGCAGGAAGGAGATCCGGTCCAGTGCGTCCAGGGGATCCACGGCGACCTCCTAGGAGGGATGAATCAGCAGATTCGCGACTCCGGAATGAGCTCTACGCTCTATTGCATGACCGAAATCGCGAGCCCGCACATCTCCCAGCCGAGAATCCTGGTTCTCGGGGTGCAGCCGGGCACACCGCCGTTCCGGATCGTGGAGATCGACGGTCTGGTGGTCGCCGAGGCGAAAGCGGTGACCGACGTACTGGAAGTCGCCGCCGTCTTCGGCATCACGGTCCATGACATGGATGATCCGGACGTGGTGCGGTGGGTCGGCGGCGACAAGTTCACCTGGCGCCTGCGCTAGGACCTGACCGGCGGATCAGGTCCCAGGAGCGGATCAGGTACTACGAGCGATCGGCTACGAGGTCAGCCGACCGTCCACTTCTGGTTGGCGCCGCCCCCGCAGGTCCAGATCTGGAGCGGGGTGCCGTTGGCCGAGTTGTTGCCCGTCACGTCCAGGCACTTGTTGGCCTGTGGGTTGACGATGTCGTTCGCCGAACTGACCGCCCACTTCTGGGCGTTGGAGCCGTTGCAGTCGTAGAGCTGGACCTTGGTGCCGTCCGCGGTGCCGCCGGCGTTCACGTCCAGGCACTTGCCGAGCGCGCGGATGGTGCCGTCGGAGCCCACGGTCCACTGCTGGGCGGAGGAGCCGTTGCAGTCGTAGAGCTGTACGGCGGTGCCGTTGGCGGAGCTGGCGCCGGCGACGTCCACGCACTTGCCGGCCAGGCCGCGGATCGCCACGCCGGTGGCCGTGTCGCTCGTGGTCACCGAGACCGAGTCGACCACCAGCTGGGCCGGGAAGACCGTGGAGCTGTTGGGGTCGCCGGGCCAGTAGCCGCCGACCGCGAGGTTGAGGATGAGGAAGAACGGCTTGTTGAACGCCCAGGTGTTGCCGCCCACGTCGGCGGGCGTGCGCGTCTGGTAGACGACCCCGTCGACCGACCACTTGATGGAGTTGGGCGCCCAGTCGACCGCGAAGGTGTGGAAGGCGTCCGCGAAGGCCTGGCCGTTGGACAGGGTGTAGCCGGCGCCTATGCCGGCCGAGCCGGAATAGCCGGGGCCGTGGATGGTGCCGTGGATCGTGGAGGGCTCGAAGCCGACGTTCTCCATGACGTCGATCTCACCCGAGTTGGGCCAGCCGACCGAACCGATGTCGGTGCCGAGCATCCAGAACGCGGGCCACATGCCCTGCCCGCGCGGGATCTTCATCCGGGCCTCGACATGACCGTACTGCGCGCTGAACTTCCCGGAGGTGTTCATCCGGGCCGAGGTGTACTGACAAGTGCCGTACCAACACTGGTAGTTGGCCGGGTTCTCCTTCTTGGCCGTGATCACCAGGTGGCCCTGGCCGTCCAGGGCCGCGTTGTTGGTGCCGGACGTGTAGTACTGGCGCTCGTGGTTGTTGACGTTGTCGCCGGTCTCCAGCGACCACCTGGAGGAGTTGACGGCGCTGCCGGCGGCCCCGTCGAAGGTGTCGTTGAAGACCACCGCGGCCGCGGAGACGTCAGAGGCGGAGACATCGGATGGATCCGCGTGCGCCGCACCGGTCGCGGCGGACGCGACCAGCACGGCGGACAAGGCGGCGAACAGGCATCTGCGGAGCAGGCGTGGGGAGGCCACGTCTCTGTCCTTCCGTACGGCGGTCGAGCGCACAGGTGGGCCGACCGGGGTGGGGGGTAAGGCGTCGCCTGTTGATTTAAGGAGTGAGATAAGGGTGAGTCAATAGTTTGGTACGGACCAATTGTTGACAATCACCGACCCCGGACGGCTGGATTCCGTTCCCCCGCACGTCGGAGGGCTAGGCGCCCTTGGACGCCTTCGCCGACTTCTCCTTCGAGGCCTTCCGCTGAGCGGACCGCACCGTGCGCGGCCGGCGCTTGCGGGCGTGCACGACGCGGCCCATCCGACGGCCCAGCAGGAGGTAACCGATCAGCGCGCCACTGGTGTTGAGGATGACGTCGTCGATGTCGAAGGCACGGCCGGTGATCAGCGCGCCCTGGGCGAACTCCACCAGGAGCATGACGACGGCCGTCAGCAGGAGCACCCGCAGCAGCCCACGGGCCTTGGGGGCCAGGACGGGGATGAGGATGCCGAACGGGATGCCGAGCACGACGTTGCCGCCGATCTGCTTGACGGCGTCCCGCAGGGCGGGTTGGTCGAGATAGGCCTTGAGCGAGCGGCCCGGGTGGAGATTGGTGTGCACGAGAGCCGTCGACGCGGGCGACGGCTCCAGTGTCAGTTTGGCCAGCACCACGGCGAACGCCACCATGAACGCGAAGGCGCACAGCATCGCCAGGAAGCGGATCGGGAAGGGCAGGACGTGCCGTTCGACGGTGGCCGGCTGCTCCTCGCCCTCTTTCTTGGCGGAACGCAGACGCCAGCCGGCGCGCGGTCGTACGACTGTCCGGGCCATTCAGTCCTCCGGTCTTCAACTCTCCGATGTGGAAGGGCGGATACCCGCGAACCGCCCTTAGATGCCGTGCGCCGACACTGAACCGCTGCCGCCGCCGGTCCCGATCCGGTGCGGATCAGGACGCGAAGGTGACGTGCACCACCTTGAAGCCGAGGGAGTGCAGCAGGCCTTCGAGCATGTCGGTGGTGTTGGTCTCGGCGCGCTTGGTCAGACCGCTCTCCTTGGCCGCGTCGCCGATGTGCCTGACCGCGAGTTTCTGCACGGCCTGTTCGCTGTTGGGGTTGTCCGAGAAGAAGTCGCCGAGCCGGTCCAGGAGTCCACGCTGCTTGGACACGGCGTAGGAGCGGTCCGGGTTCAGGGCGGGCTTGCCCAGGGCCGCGTGCGGCAGGTTGAGCGTGGCGGCCGTGCGGTCCTCGTTGACCGTCACGTCGTCCTTGCCGACCTTGCCGAGGTCGACATAGGCGTCGACGGTGCCCGCGCCCACGTAGAGGACACGGGAGCCGCGGATCGCGTCGGGCAGGTACTTGGTGTCCTTCTCCAGGTCCACGACGACCTGGAAGTTGCCGGACGCGGCGTCGTAGCGGCTCATGTCCTGGATGGACTGCAGCAGAGCGGGTCCCGAGCGGTCGTGCGTCTCCGTGCCGAACAGGTCCTTGAGACCGGGGATCACACTCAGCGTGACCCCGACGAAGAACACCGCGAGCACCAGCACTACGGCGCACACCGCTTTGACCCAGCCCGGCATCCGCCGGGACACGCGCCTGATGGGAGTCGTCATGGTGACAGCCCTCCTTCCTAGACACCGGATGCCCCCCAAAAGCCTTGTCAGACCGCCCTGTTGCCGTTTCGGGACACATGCCTGAGGCACAGGGGGCGCACCGGCCGGAGCACCCCCGTCTACCTGCGCGTCGGCACTTCCCGGTCGCCGGAGAGCCGCGAGGTCCACACGCCCTCGCCGCGCGTGAGACCGGGCAGCGCCAACTCGACCTCGCGCAGCCGCCGGGCGGGCAGCTCACCGGAGATCAGCCAGGCGGCCGACCCGCCCGTGGTCCCGGTGAACTCCGCCCCGCATGAGGCGAGTCGTGCGGTCACCGGTGCCAGTGCGTCGAGCGGGACCTCCGCCTCGAAGGCGTGGTAGGGCTCGTACAGCCGGGTCCGTGCCCGCTCCAGGGCGCGGCGCAGCACGATCGGGGTGAGCCCGCGGAAGTCGGCGGCCGTGCTGAGCGGCCCGACGAAGCCCGACCGGATCAGAGTGACGCGGTAGTCCGTGACGGCCGCACCGGACAGCCCGGCGCCCATGCTCACGTGCACGGTCTCCTCGACGGCCTGGTGGAAGGCGCGGGGGAGCGCGCCGAGTTCCGTCTCGTAGCCGAACACCCCGCCGGTGCCCCGGGGTTGCGGCTCCACCCGCAGTCCGATCGTCGCCCAGTAGCGCGAGCGGTCGTGCCACGGCAGCTCCTCGACCGCCTCGCCGACCCCGGCAGGACGTTCCAGGAGCCGGACCCGGCCCGGCGCGAAGTCGGCCTCGATGCCGAAGTCCTGGGCGAGCGTCGCCCCGATCACCTTCATCTGGACCTCGCCGTACAGGAGCAGCGCGGTGGCGTCGGGCCCGGCGGCCCTGGCGTGGATCAGCGGGTCCTGATCGGCGAGCGCGAGCAGGGCGGAGCGCAGCCGCACGGCCTGCTCCGGACGCCTGGCCCGCACCAGCGTCTCCAGCGTGGGCGGCGCGAACTGCGGTGCCCGGTCGGTGAGTTCACCGAGCCGGTCGCCGACGCGCACGGTGCTCACGCCGGTGAGGGCCGCGATGTTCCCGGCGGTCAGCGGACCGCTCCCGCCGATCACGTCGAGTCGGTTCACCCGCCCGGAGACCTCGACGGTCCGGCCGTCGGCCTCCCGCCGCAGGAAGGTCAGCCGCTGACGGGGTGTCACCTCACCGTCGTACAACCGCAGATACGCCGTCCTCGCCCCGCCGGGTCCCGGACGGACGGCGAACACCGTGCCGCGTGGTGCCGTGCTCTCGGCTCCGGGTGCGGGCGGGATCAGCCGGAGCATGTTCTCCACGAGTCCGGAGACACCCTGGCCGCCGAGGGCCGAGCCGAACAGGACGGGGTGGAACGAGCCGTCGGCGGTCCGGGCGGCCAGGGCCTTGCGCAGGTCGTCCGGGGTGGGCGCGGGGCCGTCCACGACCGCCGCGAGGACGTCCGGGTCGACCTCGGCGAGCGCCTCGGCCAGCCGTCGATCGCCCGGCGGGCGGGCGGTCACGCGGGCGTCGGCGGTGCCGATGCCCGTGACGTCCGCGAGCGGTGCGACGTACGGCGTCAGCCTGCGCCGGATGTCGGCCAGCAGGCCGTCTGTGCGGGCGCCCGCCCGGTCGATCTTGTTGACGAAGACGAGGGTGGGCAGCCGGAGCCGGCGCAGGGTGCGCAGCAGCACCCTGGTCTGCGCCTGGACGCCCTCCACGGCCGACAGCAGCAGCACCGCGCCGTCGAGGACCTCCAGGGCGCGCTCGACCTCGGCGATGAAGTCGGAGTGTCCCGGGGTGTCGATGAGGTTGATCCGGGTGTCGCCGACGGTGAAGGAGGCCACGGCGGAGCGGATGGTGATGCCGCGCCGGCGCTCGATCTCCCCGTCGTCCGTCAGGGTGTCGCCGGTGTCGACGCTGCCGAGCCGGTCGATCGCCCCGTGGTCGAAGAGCAGGCGCTCGGTGAGGCTGGTCTTACCGGCGTCGACGTGGGCCAGAATGCCGATGTTCAGGGTGTGCATGCGGGGTCGAGTCCTCAGGAACCGTGGGCCTATGGGGGCACTGGTGGATTCCGAGGAGTCGGCGCATGGGAGCTCCTGAGGTCGGGGAGGGCGGACCGGACCATCCTGGCCCACCGCCGGTAGCGGTCCGCAACAGGTTTTCCGTGGTCAGTAGCATGAGGCCGACCCCCGGATCGATCATGCGAGGAGCGGACCGTGCGAGACATCTCCGTGTTCAGCGGCAGTGCCCACCCCGACCTGGCGGCGGAGGTCTGCGCGCATCTCGGAGTGCCGCTCAGCCCGACCCGGGTCAGCCGGTTCGCCAACGACTGCCTGGAGGTGCAGCTCCAGGCCAACTGCCGGGAACGGGACGTCTTTCTGATCCAGCCGCTGGTCAAGCCGGTCCAAGAGCACCTGGTCGAGCTGCTGTTGATGTGCGACGCGGCGCGCGGGGCGTCGGCGGGGCGGATCAGCGTCGTCATGCCGCACTACTCCTACGCGCGCTCCGACAAGAAGGACGCGCCCCGGATCTCGCTCGGCGGACGTCTGGTCGCCGATCTGCTGGTGGCGGCGGGCGCGAGCCGGGTGCTCGCCATGACCCTGCACGCACCGCAGGTGCACGGCTTCTTCTCGGTCCCGGTCGACCATCTGCACGCTCTGCGCGAACTGGCCGCGCACTTCCGGCAGTACGACCTGTCCCGGACCACCGTGGTCTCCCCGGACCTCGGCAACGCCAAGGAGGCCGCCGCGTTCGCGCGGTTGATCGGCGCCCAGGTGGCGGCCGGCGCCAAACAGCGGTTCGCGGACGACCGGGTGGAGATCAGCTCCGTCATCGGCGATGTGGCCGACCGGGACGTCATCGTGCTGGACGACGAGATCGCCAAGGGCAGCACCGTGCTGGAACTCCTGCAACGGCTGCGGGAGTTGGGGCCGCGCTCGATCCGAGTGGCGTGCACGCACGGCCTGTTCGCGGACGGGGCGCTCAAGCGGATCGGCGAGCAGCCGGACGTACTGGAGATCGTCTGCACCAACACCGTGCCGGTGCCCGAGGAGGAGCGCACGGAGAAGCTGCGGATCCTGTCCATCGCCCCGGCCCTCGCCGAGGCCGTGCGGCGCATTCACAACGGCGAGTCGGTCAGCGCCCTGTTCGACGCGCCGCCGAACGAATAGACATGAGGGAGTGGAGCGACGCCCGGCGGCACACCGACGCTCAGGAGGGGTTGCAGTGGCCAAGGCGAAGTTCGAGCGCACGAAGCCGCATGTGAACATCGGCACCATCGGTCACATCGACCACGGCAAGACCACGCTCACGGCGGCCATCACGAAAGTGCTGCACGACCGGTTCCCGGACCTGAACCCGTACACGCCGTTCGACCAGATCGACAAGGCCCCCGAGGAGCGGCAGCGGGGCATCACGATCTCCATCGCCCATGTGGAGTACCAGACCGAGCGCCGGCACTACGCGCACGTCGACTGCCCGGGCCACGCGGACTACATCAAGAACATGATCACCGGGGCCGCGCAGATGGACGGCGCGATCCTGGTCGTCGCGGCCACCGACGGACCGATGCCGCAGACCAAGGAACACGTGCTGCTCGCCCGGCAGGTGGGCGTGCCGTACATCGTCGTCGCCCTCAACAAGACGGACATGGTGGACGACGAGGAGATCCTGGAGCTCGTCGAGCTGGAGGTCCGGGAGCTGCTGAGCGAGTACGAGTTCCCCGGCGACGAGCTCCCGGTGGTGCGGGTCTCCGCGCTGAAGGCCCTGGAGGGGGACCCGGAGTGGAGCGCCTCGGTGCTCGAACTCCTCGCCGCCGTCGACGAGTTCGTGCCCGAGCCGGTACGGGACGTGGACCGGCCGTTCCTGATGCCGATCGAGGACGTGTTCACCATCACCGGTCGCGGCACGGTCGTCACCGGCCGGATCGAGCGCGGCACGCTGCACGTCAACCGCGAGGTCGAGATCATCGGCATCCACGAGACCAAGACGCGGACCACCGTCACCGGCATCGAGATGTTCCGCAAACTGCTCGACGAGGGCCGGGCCGGCGAGAACGTCGGACTGCTGCTGCGCGGGGTCAGGCGCGAGGACGTGGAGCGCGGCCAGGTCGTCATCCAGCCCGGTTCGGTCACCCCGCACAAGGACTTCGAGGCACGCGCCTACATCCTGTCCAAGGACGAGGGCGGCCGGCACACGCCCTTCTTCGACAACTACCGCCCGCAGTTCTACTTCCGCACGACCGATGTGACGGGCGTGGTGACACTGCCCAAGGGCACCGAGATGGTCATGCCGGGCGACAACACGACCATGAACGTGCAGCTGATCCAGCCGATCGCCATGGAGGAGGGGCTGAAGTTCGCCATCCGCGAGGGCGGCCGGACAGTCGGCGCCGGTCAGGTCACCAAGATCCTCAAGTAGCGGCGCTCGTACGGAAATTCAGCCGCGCGCACACGGGGCACCGCCTCGCTCACACGGAGCCGGACGTGGCCTCGGGCTGGCCCAGGGCCGCGTCCAGCGTGGCGTGCGGCGGCAGCAGCCGGGTCAGCCCGGTGACCTGCATGACGCGCAGGGTGAGGGCGTGCGTGCAGACCAGGCGCAGCTCGCCGTCGTGGTCCAGGGTCCGGGCGCGGGCCCGGTACAGCAGCCGCAGCCCCGAGCAGTCGAAGAACTCGACGCCCCTGAGGTCGATCACCAGCCGGACCTCGGGGCGCGCCGTCACCCGGTCCAGATACGGACCGATCTCCACGGCAGCGGCGATGTCGATCTCGCCGCGCAACTCCACCACCGTGTGTCCGCGGTCCTCGTGCACACGCAGATGGCGGGTGGGCGGCGCAGGTTCCTGCTGCACGACGACATCGCCTCCAACCTGCTCCGACTACGGCGGGGACCGCAGGCCACCGGGGTCTGGGGTGACATCGTGCAGCGAGCGTACGAGTACAGCCGTGCCCCGGGTTCCCAGAGCGAGCGCAAAACCGTTCCCCGCCCTGCAAGTTACCCTCGATCGAGTGAATTTGAGCATGTTCGATTGACATATGTCTTCGAATTGGAGCGACGAGTCTACGAGAGGGCGTGCCAGGCCTTGGAGAGTGCCTGGCGGAGCTGCTCCGTCTGGTGCGTGGTGAGGTCGCTCACCATGCGCTCCTCCAACTCCCGTACCGGCCCGGCGTATCGCCCGAGCAGCTCGCGCCCCTCGCCGGTCAGCAGGATCAGCAGCTCCCGGCGATTGCGCGGATTGCGCTCGCGGCGGATCAGCCCGCGGCTCTCCAGGGACCGTACGAGATCGGCGATGGACTGGGACGTGACGAAGGAGTCGCGGGCCAGCTGGGCCGCCGACAGCCCGTCGTGCCGCTCCAGGACGGTCAGCGCGGTGTACTGCAGCGCCGTGATCCCGGACGGCCTGACCAGCTCGTCGAGGCGGGAGCGCGCGGCGAGTTCCACCTGCTTGACCATGTAGAGCAGGGACGGGGGTGCCTTCGTTTCCTGGGGGGCGGCCATGTCCTGAGCCTAGAGCATTGACAGGAATCCTGTCTGTAATCAGACTGCGAGGCAGACGGTGAACCAACAGGAATCCTGTTGGTTGAATGCTTGGCAATCTTGGTATTCCTGGCGATGAGGCTGAGGAGTGGTGATGACCGCCTTCGAGATGGAACCCGGACGGCTGTTCGTCGGAGGACAGTGGCGCGAGGCCGAGGACGGAGCCCGCGTCGAGGTGGTCGACCCGTCCCGGGGCGCGGTCGTCACCACCGTCGCGGCGGCCGGCGCCGCCGACGTCGACGTGGCCGTGCAGGCGGCGCGGGAGGCCTTCGACGGGGGCGCGTGGTCCGGGCTGAGCGGCCGGGAGCGGGGCCGGGTGCTGCACCGGGTCGCCGAGCTGATCCGCGAACGGGCCGACGAGATCGCCGAGTTGGAGAGCCTCGACGTCGGCAAGCCCATCACGCTGTGCCACGCCGTGGACGTGACCAACACGGCCAACGACTTCGAGTACTTCGCCGCCCTCGCGTACTCCCTGGACGGCGCCGTCCGCGACACCCCCATGAACGCGCTCGCGTACACCAAGCGTGAGCCGCTCGGTGTCGTCGCCGCGATCACTCCCTTCAACTTCCCGCTGATCCTTGCCGGTTCGAAGATCGGCCCGGCGCTCGCGGCCGGCAACACCGTGGTGCACAAGCCGGCCGACGAGACCCCGCTCAGCGCGCTCTACATGGCCCGGCTGTTCCAGGAGGCGGGCGTCCCCGACGGCGTGGTCAACGTCGTCACCGGGACCGGCCCGGTGGCGGGCGAGGCGCTGCTGCGCCACCGCGGGGTCGACAAGGTCGCCTTCACCGGCTCCACCGCCGTCGGCCGCCATGTGGCGAGCACCGCGGGCGAGGCGCTCAAGCCGGTCACGATGGAACTCGGCGGCAACGCGGCCCACCTCGTCTTCGAGGACGCCGACCTGGAGAAGGCGGTCTGCGCGGTCATCAAGGCCTTCGTCTTCAACACCGGGCAGTTCTGCATGGGCGGCCCCCGGCTGCTGGTGGCGCGCTCGGTGTACAGCACCCTGCTCGGTATCCTCGCCGAGGCCGTCCCGGGCGTCCCGGTCGGCGACCCGAGGCTGCCCGAGACCGTCGTCGGACCGATGGCGGGGGAGCGGCACCTCAAGAAGGTCGAGGAGTACGTCGACCTGGCCCGCAAGGAGGGCGCCCGCATCGTCTGCGGCGGCGAGCGGCTCGACCTGGACGGCGGCTACTACTACAAGCCCACCGTGATCGCCGACCTGTCGAACGACTCCCGGGTGGTCCAGGAGGAGGTCTTCGGTCCGGTCCTGACCGTGCAGCCCTTCGACACCGAGGACGAGGCCGTCGCGCTCGCCAACTCCACGCCGTACGGCCTGGCTTCGGGTGTCCAGACCGGCAACCTGGCCCGCGCACACCGCATCGCCGACCGGCTCCAGGCAGGCATCGTCTGGATCAACGACTGGGCCATGCTCGACCCCGCGGTCCCCTTCGGCGGCGTCAAGGACTCCGGCTTCGGCCGCGAGTACGGCCCCGAGGCGCTCGCCGCCTACACCCGGACCAAGTCCGTCGTCGTCTCGCTCGACTGAACCTGCCTGAGCACGTCTGAACACGCCTGAAGGCAAAAGGAGTTCGTACGATGTCCATCACCACCCGCGCCGCCGTCGTCGAGTCGGGCGGCGCGCCCTTCACGCTCACCGAGGTCGAGCTGGCCGAGCCCGGCCCGCACGAGGCACTCGTCCGCGTCGTCGCAACGGGCCTGTGCCACACCGACCTTGGCGTGGCGAGCGGCGGACTGCCCTTTCCGCTCCCCGGAGTTCTCGGGCACGAGGGCGCCGGTGTCGTCGAGGAGGTCGGCTCCGCCGTCACCGCTGTCGCACCCGGCGACCATGTGGTGCTGTCCTTCACGTCCTGCGGCGACTGCCGCAACTGCCGTGGCGGGCACCCCGCCTACTGCGCGACCTGGCTGCCGCTGAACCTCATCGGCGGTCGCCGCGCCGACGGCAGCAGCACCGTCAGCCGGGACGGGCAGCCCCTCGGCGGGCACTTCTTCGGGCAGTCCTCGTTCGCGGAACGGGCGTTGGTCGACGAACGCAGCCTCGTCAAGGTCGACCCGGACGTGCCGCTGGAGTCGATCGCCCCGCTGGGGTGCGGAGTCCAGACGGGGGTCGGCGCCGTCTGGAACGTGCTGAAGCCCCGGCTCGGCGACACGGTCGTGGTGCTCGGCGCCGGGGCGGTCGGCCTGTCGGCGGTGATGGCGGCAGCCCTCACCCCGGCCACCAGGATCATCGCCGTCGACCGGGTCGCCGAACGGCTCGAACTGGCCGGGGAGTTGGGCGCCACCCACACCGTGGACACCGGCACGGCCGACCTCGCCGGGGCGCTGGCGGAGATCACCGGCGGCCAGGGTGCCGACGGCGTCGTCGAGACCACCGGCAACGTCGCCGTGCTGCGTCAGGGCGTCGACGCGCTCGCCGCTCGCGGCACGGTGGTCGTCGTAGGAGCTCCGCCGTTCGGCACCGAAGTCGCCCTGGACGTCAACGGGTTGCTCAGCGGGAAGCGGGTCGTCGGGCTCACTCTCGGCGACGCCGAGACGCAGTCCTCCATCCCGGCCCTGGTCCGGCTGGTCAAGGAGGGACGGCTCCCGCTGCACCGCCTGATCAGCACGTATCCGTTCGCGGAGATCGATCAGGCGGTGCGGGACATGGGCGCGGGCAAGGCGATCAAGCCAGTGCTCACCTTCTGACCGGCGTCGGCCCTTGCGCCGGCCGGGTGTGAGACGACCCGCGTCAGTCCGTCAGCAGGACGATCTTTCCCGCGGTCCGGCCGGTGCCGCCGAGCGTGTGCGCCTCGGCGGCCTCGGCCAGCGGGAAGGTCGCGGCGATGGTGGCGCGCAGCTTGCCCGCCTCCACCAGGTCCGCGATCGCCGCCATGCCGCTGTGGGAGGCGTCGACCAGCATGCGCAGCGCCCGGACACCGAGCCGCTCGGCCTCCTCGTAGAACTCGTTCGAACCGATCGGGACGATCGAGACCAGTTGGCCGCCCGGGCGCAGGACGCGCATGGAGCGCAGGGCGGTGTCGCCGCCGAGGGTGTCCAGGACGATGTCGACGTCCTTCACCACCTCGGTGAAGTCGGTCTCGCGGTAGTCGATCGGCTCGTCGACGCCGATCGAGCGCAGGAAGTCGTGCTTGCCCGCGCTCGCGGTGCCGATCACGTACGCGCCGCGCGCCTTGGCGATCTGGACGGCCACGTGGCCGACCCCGCCGGCCGCCGCGTGGATCAGCACGCGCTGACCCGGCTGGACGTCCGCGTACTCGACCAGGCCCTGCCACGCGGTCAGCGAGACCAGCGGCAGCGCGCCCGCCTGGGTGTGGTCGATCGAGGCCGGCTTGTGCGCGAAGGTGCGCGCCGGGGCGGTGACGTACTCGGCGTGCGAGCCGTGCCCGTAGGGGTAGGACAGCATGCCGAAGACCTCGTCGCCGGGCTGGAAGCGGGCGACGCCGACGCCGACCGCCTCGACCGTGCCGGAGACGTCCCAGCCCAGCACGAAGGGCGGCTCGCCCAGGAAACCGCCGGTCTTGCGGTGCTTCCAGTCGGTGGGGTTGAGGCCGGCGGCGTGGACGCGGACCAGCACCTCGTTGGTGCGCGGCTGCGGGCGTTCCAGCTCCACGAGCTTGAGGACCTCGGGTCCGCCGAGGGTGTCCTGGCTGATGGCTCGCATCGTGTTCACAGTGCTCATGGTGAACCAGCCTGCCCCGGGCCGCCCGCCAGGGAAATGGCACGATGGCCAACCTTCGATAGGATCGTGCCATGCGTGAAAACACTCGGGTGGAACGGGTCGTGGTGCTGGCCCTGGACGGCGTGCACCCCTTCGAGCTGGGCATCCCCAACCGGATCTTCGACGCGGCGGGCGGCCGGTACGAGGTGCTGACCTGTTCCGTCGACGGCCGGCCGGTGCGCACCAACGCCGACTTCACGGTCGGTGTGGAGCACGGTCCCGAGGCTCTGGCCACCGCCGACACCGTCGTGGTCGCGGCCGTCGCCTCGTCCCGCGTGACCGCCGAGCTGACGGACGAGCTCCGTGCCGCGCTCGCGCTCATCCGGCCGGACGCGCGCATCGTCTCCATCTGCACCGGCGCCTTCGTGCTCGCCGCCGCCGGTCTGCTCGACGGGCGCAAGGCCACCACGCACTGGCAGCTCGTCGAGCCGTTCCGGCGGATGTACCCGCACATCGACCTCGACCCCGACGTCCTCTTCGTCGCCGACGGACGGATCCTGACCTCGGCCGGTGCCGCCTCCGGCGTCGACATCTGCCTGCACATCGTGCGCGAGGACCACGGCAGCGAGCTCGCCAACGCGGTCGCCCGCAGCCTCGTGGTCCCGCCGTACCGGGACGGTGGGCAGGCGCAGTACATCGAGCAGCCCATGCCCGAGCCGGGCGCGGCGAGCACGGCCGCCACGCGCGCGTGGGCCCTGGTCCGCCTCGACGAACCACTCACCCTCGCCGACCTCGCCCGGCACGCGGGCATGAGCATGCGCACCTTCGCCCGCCGCTTCAACGACGAGGTCGGTGTCAGTCCCGGCCGCTGGCTCATCCAGCAGCGGGTCGCGCACGCCCGGCACCTGCTGGAGTCGAGCGATCTGTCGGTGGACCAGATCGCAGGGCAGGTCGGCTTCGCCACCGGCGCCTCGCTGCGGCAGCACCTGCACGCGGCGATCGGCGTCTCCCCGCAGGCGTACCGGCGTACCTTCCAGGCGGCCGTGCGCTGACCGTGAACGTTCCGGAGTGCTGTCGCGTCGGAGGACCGGAGAACAGCAGGCGGAACGGGGGAAGTTGATGCGCGGACGACTTGTGGTGACGACGGTGCTGGTGGCGTCGGCGGCCGTGGCGTGCGGCGGCGAGAGCGACCAGGACCTGGTCATCGCGGGGACGGCTCCGGCCGTGCCCTACAGCGGACCGCTGCACGTGCCCACGAAGAACCTCGACGAGGACAGCACCCGCGCCACCCGCATGGAGTCGGGCGCGGCGGGCCGGGCCCTGGAGTGCGACGGGGAGATCTACTCCGGCGGGGGCAGCGAGGCGTGGAGCAAGAGCGACGGCGGGTCGACGCCCGAGGAGGGGCTGCGGGCCTTCTTCGACATGGAGCAGTCCGACTACCCGGACCACGGCTACCGCGTCGAGCGCCGGGAGGCCGACCGCGTCCTGTACTCCTTCGACGTCGCCGGGCGGACCAAGGTCGCCGTCGTCGTGGCCAAGGACCAGAAGAACAGGCCCGGTTGGGGACCGGACACCAGCGCCTCCTGCGATCCGACCGAACTCCCGGCGAGCTACACCGACGGGAAGTGGTACGAGATCTGGACCGACGCGCGGGGCAGGCGGGTACCGATCACCAAGGTGCACAGCTCCGTCGGCGACGAGCACTGCGGCTGGGAGAGCGCGCACTTCCTGTCGGTGGGGGAGCGGGACAAGGAGGACGAGGACGGCAGGCTCTACGCCCGCGATCCCGACGGCGTGCTCACCCAGTCCATGCTGACCTCCGCGTACGACGGGGACGTGCGGATGCCCGCCGACGCCCACGACACCGGATACCGGCACGGCGACTGGCGGTTGTGGCTGTCGGACGCAGACCCGTCCAAGGCCTACGTCCGCACCGCCGACGGCGTCGAGGCCTGGCCGCAGGTGCGTCCTGACCAGGGCTGCAAGTGAGTCGCCGTCACCTGCTCGCGTGCAGCGCGACCAGCAACTGCCATACCTGGTCGGCGACTTGGGGCGCGTCGGCGTCCAGGAGGCCGTGCAGCCAGTCGGCCAGCACACCGGCGAAGGTCGCGGCGACCGCGGAGGCGACCAGCGGGGCGTCCGCCGCGCCCGCCCGTTCCCGCTCGCGCAGGCTGTAGGCCCGCAGGTCCCGGTGCAGCACAAGGCCGAGTGGGCCGCCGCCACCCGGAGCGAGCAGCGCGCGGTACAGCTCGGCATGTGGGGTGAGCGAGCCGAAGAACTCCGCCAGCGCGGGCGGCGCATGCACCGGGTCGGGCCGCCCCTGCCAGGAGTGCAGCGCCTCGACCGCCTCCCGTACGACGTCCGCGCAGGCGTCGACGGCCAGGGCCTCCAGGTCGGCGTAGTGCACGTAGAAGGTGGCCCGGCCGACCCCCGCCCGGCGCACGAGGGCGGCCACGCCGACCTCCGCCAGGGGCCGCTCGGCGCACTCGGCGAGCAGGGCCTCGCGCAGCCGCTCCTTGGTCCGCGCGGCCCGCGGGTCCTCCGGCGCGGGGCGGGTCACTGCGCGATGAGGACGGCGGCCAGGGCGATCGCGCCGGGCAACGCCTGCGCGAACAGGATGCGGCGGTTGGCGGTGACCGTGCCGTACACGCCCGCGATCACGACACAGGACAGGAAGAACACCTGCGCGCGGAATCCGGTCGGATCCGCCGCGACGAGCCCCCACACCAGCCCGGCGGCGAGAAACCCGTTGTAGAGCCCTTGGTTGGCGGCCAGCGGCGCGGTCGCCTTCGCCATCCCCGGGTCGAACCCGTGCAACCCCCGGCCGGGCTTCTTCTCCCACAGGAACATCTCCAGCACCAGGATGTAGGCGTGCAGAGCGGCCACCAGACCGACCAGCACGTTCGCGACCGTCTCCATGCGGAACTCCAATTCGAGGACAGGCTCACGGACAAGTTCATGGACAGGTGTCCATCATAGCCGGACATCTGTCCAGGAAGTTACCGTCGGTCGCCGGTCCCGGCCGCACGGCCGGGCGATCACATTGCGCCAGTCGCTCTGACCTTCGGGTCCGGCAGATGCGCCCAACTCCCCGGTCGGGGAAGTGATTTGTCGATGAATGGATCGTTGGCTGAGAGTGACGGAATCCTCACTTCCGTCAAACGATCTAGGTTGATCTTTTGGTGTCAGAACCCGATAAGCTCCCTACCGACGCTGCGAGTTGGCCCGATCGCGTTCGGTCATCTCGCGCTGCGTGTTCATGAGTGAGGTCCCCAGCACACTCCCCCTGTTCGATCGGGTTGCTTCGAAGGATGCAGATGGAACTCGCCACTCCGCCGCCGGCGGCGCGGGCCCCTGTCGCCTGGTACAGCTGGTGGTTGATGCCGCTGGCCTTAGGAGGCGGAACGGTAGCCGCCACGTTCATGAGCTCCGAGCGAATAACGGCCGCCGTCGCCGGTGCCGCGGCGACCGCCGCCAGCGCCGTCTGCGTACGGCTGTTGATTCGCACCCGGACGCAACTGCGTCGGGTAGAGGGCTCCTTCCGCAGCTCGCAGGCCGAGCAGTCCCAGCAGTGGCAGCAGCATGTTGCCGGCCTGGAGCGGAAGTTCACCGCCGAGCGAGGCTCCCTGGAGTCCCAGCTCGCCGACCAGTCCGGTGCCTACGAGGCACAACTCACCGAGCGCACCGCCGCGTTGGCGAGCCAGCTCGCCGAGCAGGCCACGTCCTACGAGGCCCAGCTCGCCGACCAGGCCGAGGTCTGGCAGGAACAGATCGCCCACCAGCAGACCGCGCTCGCCCACCTCGGCGACGAGCAACTGCCGGACGCGCTGGTACGGCTGCGGGCCGGCGACGCCATCGACGACCTGCTGCCCGAGCCCGGCCAGTGCGCCAAGGTCAGCGCCGACTTCCAGGCCGACCTGCGCAAGGTGCTCAGAACCGCCCTCATCGGCGTGGAGGAGGAGTTCAACCGCTCCACCTCCGCCGAGCAGGCCGTCATCAGCATCGGCAACCGCATCCACGTCCTGACCAGCAAGCTGCGCGGACGGCTGCACGAGATGCAGGGCGAGCACGGCCGGCTGCCGGCCGTCGCCCGCGGCCTGATGGAGCTCGACCAGGAGCTCGGCCCCGCCGACTCGCTCGCCGCCAGCATCGGCGTGCTCGGCGGCTCGGACCGGCCCGGACGCCAGTGGCAGGAGCCGCAGCGCCTGCTCAGCGTGATGCGCGGCGGCATCGGCCGGATCAAGGACTTCCACCGCGTCGAGGTGCGCCATCTGCCCGAACTCGGCGTGGACGGCGGCCTGGTGGACCACCTCACGCTGATCTTCGCCCACCTGCTGGACAACGCGGCCCGCTACTCGCCGCCCACCGAGCCGGTGGTCGTCTCCGGCAAGGAGGTCCCCAACGGCGTCGGCATCGAGATCCAGGACTCCGGCAAGGGCCTGAACGAGGAGAAGAAGCGCGAGGCCGAGGACGCCCTCGCGGGCACCGAGGTCGGCGCGGGTCTCGGCGGCATCTCGGAGGACGCCAACATCGGTCTGCGCGTCGTCGGCGCTCTCGCCCGCCGCTACGGCATCCGCGTCACCTTCGCGGACTCGCCGTGGCTCGGCACCTCGGTGGTTCTCGTGGTCCCGCACAAGTACTTCAGCCCGCTGCCCGCGGCCTCCCCGGCCCAGCCGGTCCAGGCCGCGCAGACCGCCACGGCCGCCCCCGGCCGCTCGGCGGCCGTGGACGAAGCACCGGAGGCGGAGGCCGAGTTCGGCGAGGCCACGGACACCACACCCGGAGGACTTCCCCGGCGCCGCAGCAAGCGGAACGAGGAGCCGCAGCCGAGGACCGTGCAGCGGACCGAGGAGTCGGCCGCCTTCGCCGTCCCGCCGGACGAGTCCTTCGCCGGCCTGGCCGCGTTCGCGACCGCCGGCCGGGAGATCACCGAGGAGGACGCGGCGCCGGCCGGCCGTGAGTCCACCGAGCACCGCACTGAAGAGAGCGACTAGTCCACATGACGCAACAGGGAACCGACGTGAGCTGGGCGCTCCGCGATCTGGTGGAGTCCATCCCGGAGATCCGTTTCGCCCTCGTGGCCTCCAGTGACGGCAAGGCCATCACCAGCTTCGGTGCCGAAGACCCCGACGACGTCGACCGGTTCGCGGCCGTCGTGGCCGGACTGCAGGCCCTCGCCCAGCCCGTCGCCGAGCAGTTCCCCAAGTACGCGGGGCAGCTGCGGCTGGCGATGATCGAGGTCGACGGCGGCCATCTCTTCGTCGTCCGCGCCGGTGTGGAGACGTATCTCGGCGTGCTGGCGCGGGAAGGCCTCGACCAGGGCCTGCTCGGTCACCAGATGAGGGATCTGGCCCGCAGGATGGGTGAGCTCCTCGGCACCACTCCGCGCCTGGAGGAGCACTCTGGATGAGTGCTCCCCGACCGCCCACGGACCCGTCCGGTCTCGAGCGCTACTACGTCCTCACCGGAGGACGTAGCGGACCGGGCGGTTCGGCGTCGAGTCTCGACGTGGCGACCCTCATCGTCTCTCTGACCGCCCCCGTACCGGGTATGCAGCACGAGCACGAGGAGATCATCCGGCGCTGCCGCGATCCGTTGTCGGTGGCCGAACTCGGCGCCCACCTCGGACTGCCCTTCAACATTCTCGCGGTGCTGCTGGCCGATCTGCTCGAGGCAGGCCGCGTCGACGCCCGTGATCCGATCCCGGCGCACGACGCCGGTCGCGGGCCCGACCTCGCGCTCCTTGAGGAGGTACTCAGTGGACTTCAAAGGCTTTGACCATCCCGGCCGGCCGGCCGCCGGAGGCACCCGCTCGGTGAAGGTGATGATCGCCGGCGGCTTCGGCACCGGAAAGACCACCATGGTCCGCTCCGTCAGCGACATCAAACCGCTGACCACCGAGGAGACGCTCACCCAGGCGAGCGCCGACGTCGACCACCTCATCGGCGTCGCCGACAAGACGGAGACCACCGTCAGCCTGGACTTCGGCAAGATCAGCCTCAACGAGAGCCTGATGCTGTACCTGTTCGGCACCCCCGGCCAGGAGCGGTTCTGGTTCCTGTGGAACGGCCTGTTCAAGGGCGCGCTCGGCGCGGTCGTCCTGGTGGACACCCGCCGGCTCGCCTCCAGCTTCCGGGCGATCGAGGAGATGGAGCGGCAGAACGTGCCTTTCGTCATCGCGCTGAACGTCTTCCCGGACTCCAAGAACCATCCGGTCGACGAGATACGGGACGCCCTCGACATCTCCCCGTACACCCCGGTCGTGGAGTGCGACGCCCGGGACCGGGACTCCAGCCGCGATGTGCTCGTCGCCCTGATACAGCACCTCAAGGACCGCTCGGCCGTCGCCCTGGAGTCCCGATGAACGACCAGCCCTTAAGCGGTCCCGACGCCCCGCGGGGCTGCCCAGTGGCCCACGGCTCGGGCGACCTCACCCGGTTGTTCGGGCCGGAGGCGTCGACCGACCCGTCCGGCATCTACGAGCGGCTGCGCAAGGAGCACGGATCCGTCGCGCCGGTGCTCCTGGAGGGTGACGTCCCCGCCTGGCTGGTGCTCGGCTACCGCGACAACCGGCGGGTGCTGGACAATCCGCGCCAGTTCAGCCGGGACGCGCGGATCTGGCGGGACTGGCGGGAGGGGCGGGTCGACGAGACGTCACCGCTGATCCCGATGGTCGGCTGGCGTCCCGACTGCGTCTCCCAGGACGGCGAACCGCACCGCCGGCTGCGCGGCGCGGTCACCGACGGGCTGCTCGCGGCGTCCAGCCGGGGCGTGCGGCGGCACACGACGTTCTTCGCGAACAAGCAGATCGACGCGTTCGCCGACGCCGGTCGCGCCGACCTGGTGGACGACTACGCCGAGTACCTGCCGATGCTCGTGCTCACCCGGATCCTGGGCCTTCCCGCGGCGGACGGGCTGCGCCTGGTCGAGTCGTGCGCCCAGGTCTTCAAGGGCGGCGAGGGCGCTCTGGAGCACAACGGCCGGATCATGCAGATCCTGTCGGAACTCACCGAGCGCAAGCGGGCCGAGCCGGGCTCCGACTTCACCACGGCCCTGCTGGAGCACCCGGCCGGCCTCGACCACGACGAGGTCGTCAGCCATCTGCGCCTGGTGCTGATCGCCGGACACACCACCACCAGCAACCTGCTGGCGCGGGTCCTGCACCTGATCCTCACCGACTCCGCCCGGTTGTCCGGTCTGGTCAGCGGACAGCTGAACATCTCCTCGGTGGTGGAGGAGGTCATGTGGGACACCCCGCCGCTGTCCGTCCTGCCGGGCCGGTTCGCGGCCGCCGACCTGGAGCTCGGCGGCCATCACATCCAGGAGGGTGAACTGCTCGTCCTGGGCCTGGCCGCGGGCAACCTCGACCCGGAGGTACGGCCCGACTCGACCGTCGCTCTGCAGGGCAACCAGGCGCATCTGGCGTTCAGTTCGGGACCGCACGAGTGCCCGGGGCAGAACATCGGCCAGTCCATCATCGAGATCGGTGTGGACGTCCTGCTGCACCGGCTGCCGGGTCTCCGCCTGGCCGTGCCGTCGGAGGAGCTCTCCTCGACCGCCACGACCTGGGACTCCCGGCTCGACAGCCTGCCGGTCGAATTCTCCGTCTGACACCCTCGCTGCCCGGCCGGACCCCGGCCGGGCAGTGCTGTCCCCGCAGACCTGGAACAGGGTCGAGGCGTCAGCCGTCGAGCCAGTCGCCCGCCACGTCAGTGGGGCGGTATCCCGTGGCGTTCCAGAGGAAGTGCGGGTGGGCGGCGCCGAACATGTAGGCGAGCAGAGCGGTGTCCTCCCGCCCCGTCCCGGGATCGTGCAGGGCGTGGAACTTCTCGGCTCCGATCACGCCGGCGTCCTGCTGGATCTGCCGGGCACGGGCCGTCGACGGATCGGCGCTCGACGCCTCCACGGCGGCGATGTACGTGCGGCGCAGGATCTCCCATGCGTTGTCGGTGTCACCGTGCCAGGTGCCGTGCAGCGCTTCGAAGGCATGGAGCTCGGCGTCGAACAGGGGCCATGCATCCGGGTGTTGGGCCCGGCAGCGCGCGGACAGCTCGGCGGTACGGGCGCTCAGCGCGGGTACGGTGCGCCGCGGGGCGATGGTGAGGGTGGTGCCGTGGGTGAGGATGCCGCTGCACGGGTTGGGCTGCAGGTCGCAGAGCGGGCACTCCTCCGCCGGGGGAAGGCCCGCGGTGATGCCGTCGAACCACAGGGCATGACGGCCCGTGAGCCCCATCCAGACGATGGTGGTGGTCATCAGCCAGGTGTTCCACATCGGGTCGTGCGCCTCGGGCATGCAGCCGTACTTGACGATGGCTATCGCGCAGGCGGCGTAGAGCGCCTTGGTGTGGGTGGGCATCCCGGCGAGCCAGAAGTTGCTGATCTCGCCGGTGAGGGCGTCGGCCCGTACGTCGGCCATGTCGTCGATGACGCGGCACAGCAGCAGCGAGGCGAGGTTCTCCTCCTGCCAGAGTTCGGTGTCGGGGGCGACGTGCCAGAACAGGCAGTCCAGCATCTGCAGGATCGAGTAGGTGCTCTGGCCGAGCGGGTTGCTCTGGGGGAGCGTGACGCTGCCCGCTTCGTGCTGTCGGAGCCAGTACTCGTCGACTGAGCGCTTGTGGGCCGCGAAGAGTCCGGAGACCAGGGCCCGTGCGCTGTTGGTGCTGAAGTTCTCGGCCAGGCGGCCTTCGACGTGTTCGGTGAGTTGTGTCGTGTCGATGGTCTCGATCACGCGTTTGTATTCGTGGAAGACGAGGATGTCGTCCTCGAAGCGATGGCGGTGGCCGAGGTCCCGTTCGAGGTCGTTCATCTGCCGGGTCCAGGACCAGCCACCGGTCAGGACGCTGTCGAGTTCTCGGCGGTGCGGCCAGGTCTTGACGGTGAGGGGACGGCCGGCGCTCTGCCGCCAGCGGTAGTCGTCCAGGGTGCGCGCGGGGGGCGTGGGCAGCCGGCGGCACAGCGGGCAGGCGCAGTCGGTGGCCTGCTCCTCCTCGCGCGGCGGGGCGAGCGCCCGGCTCCGCCAGGCCCCCTCCAGCATCGCGCAGCTCAGCCGGCAGACCTCGACATCCGTGCCGACCTGAGGGAAGGCCGCTTCGATCAGGTCCAGGCTGGCGTCGAGGTGCCTCAACCTGGCGTGGCCCTCCTCATCGGGCGGGAGGAACGCGGTCTGCGCCAGATGGAGGGCTCCCTCCACATGCAGCGTGGTGCCGACGCGGGGGGAGCCGAGTGCGTCCAGCCGCTGCTGAGCGGCGCTCTGGCACCCTAGGTATTCCTCCGTGCTTCCGTTGATGCGGTCCAACAGGAGGCGGGCCAGGGCGTTCCCCGCCTCCGTGGGCTGGAGTTGGGCGCTCGACCGCGCCGGGAGCGAGTTGTCGGCGGACGACTTCGGACCAGCACCTACGACTCGAAATTTCACACAGGTCTCCATCAGGTTGTGGCCATGACAACGGAATCGATCGGCCGTGGCGGTCGGCCTGTCGTGTTCGGGGGTCTTCCGGCCTACGGCCGGGGGAATGGCGGATTCACCCTGGATGCCGTCGTCCTGCCATGGACGGCTCGTCCTTGTCCAAGCACTCCTGACGCATGCGATTCCTTCTGCGAGACGGCGCTACAGAGCTCCCCCGCTCTGCGAGCGGACGCCCGGAATGGCCACCCGCACACTCGAACTCAGCTTCTATGGCCGAAAGTTGAACCTAGAAGCGGTACGAGACTGCCCAAAACCTAAACGATCAACACGTGACCTGTCCGTGATCTGGGTTACTGCCTACACCTCCTGAGCTGCGTATACTCGCGCGCCCCCCACGTATGTCCCCGCGACCCGCGTCTCCGCGATCGCCTCTGTCGGCCCGTCGAACGGATCGCGGTCGAGCACCACGAGATCCGCGAGCGCTCCCACCCGCACCTGACCGGTTTCGTCCAGATGGTTCGCATACGCCGAGCCCGCCGTGTACGCCGTCAACGCCTCGGCGAGTCCGATGCGTTCGGCCGGCAGGAACACCGGCGTGTCGCCGCCGTCGGGCGCCACGCGATTGACCGCCACATGGATTCCCTGGAGCGGATCGGGGCTGCTCACGGGCCAGTCGCTGCCCGCCGCGAGCCGGGCGCCGGAGCGCAGCAGCGCTCCGAACGGGTACTGCCACGAGGCCCGTTGGGCTCCGAGGAAGGGGATGGTCAACTCGTCCATCTGCGGTTCGTGGGCCGCCCAGAGCGGCTGGATGTTCGCGACGGCGCCGAGCCGGGCGAAACGCGGCACGTCGTCGGGGTGGACCACCTGAAGATGCGCCAGGTGGGGTCGCGTGTCGCTCGGTCCGTTCGCGGCCCGCGCCGCCTCGACCGCGTCCAGCGCGTCGCGCACGGCACGGTCACCGAGGGCATGGAAGTGGCACTGGAAGCCGAGAGCATCCAACGCGCTTACGTACTCCGGGAGTTGAGCCCGGTCGATGAAGCTGGTCCCTCGATTGCCGGTCACGCAACCGCACTTGTCCAGGTAGGGATCCAGCAGCGCGGCGGTGCCGGTCTCGGCGACCCCGTCCAGCATCAGCTTGACGCTCGACGCGCGGAACCGCCCGTGGCTCAACTCCGCCCGCTTCTCCACGAGTTCGGGGATCTGCTCGGCCCCGCGCTCGCGGTCCCACCACAGCGCCCCGACGACCCGCGCGGTCAGCGAGCCGTCCCGGGCCGCCGCCAGATACGCGCCGGACGGGTCGTCCATGCCGAGGAACTCCCCGACGAGCGCGTCCTGCCAGGCCGTGATGCCGAGCGCGTGCAGATGGCGCTGCGCGTGCAACAGGGCGGCCAGCCGGTCGGCCGCGTCGGCGGGCGGGGTGAGCCGGCCGACGAGCTGCATCGCGCCTTCCTGCAGTGTGCCGACCGGCTCGCCCGAACCGTCCCGCTCGATGCGCCCGTCGGCCGGATCCGCGGTCTCCCGGGTGATGCCCGCCAGTTCGAGGGCGCGGCTGTTGACCCAGGCGCCGTGATGGTCGCGGTTGGGCAGATAGACCGGCCGGTCCGGCACCACCGCGTCCAGCAGCTCCTTCGTCGGCACACCGCCCTCGAAGGCCTCCATCGACCAGCCGCCGCCGGTGATCCACTCCTGCTCCGGATGGGCGTCGGCGTACGCGCGCGCGGCGGCCACGGTCTCGGCGGCCGTCCGTGTCCCGGTCAGGTCGCAGCGGGTGAGTTCGAGACCGGCCGGCAGCGGGTGGACGTGCGCGTCCTGGAAGCCGGGCAGCAGCAACCGCCCTGCCAGGTCGACGACTTCGGTGCGCGGTCCGACGAGATCCAGGACCTCGTCGCGCCCCACGGCGACGATGCGCTCGCCGCTGACGGCCACGGCGGTCGCGGTGCGGCCCTCGGGGGTGAGGACGGGGCCGCCGGTGAAGAGAAGGTCTGCGTGCATGGTCGCGTTTCCTAGTGGGGTGTCGGGAGCAGATGGGGGGCGTCGGCGTCGGTGCCCTCGCCCGTGCGGAAGTACGGTGACCTGCGCACCCACTTGGACCACGCGGCGGCCACGAAGCCCGACGCGATCATCACCAGCGGGGTGAGCAGCAGGAACCAGCCGTTGTCCGCGCTGAGTTCGAGATGGTCGGCGGAGGTGTAGAAGGACCAGCCGAGATATCCGCCCAGGCCGAGCAGCGCGGTGGCGCTCAACGCCGGCAGCACCACAGCGCGTATGCCTTCCTTCAGGTCCTCGCGCAGCAACGAGCGGAAGCGCACCGCGGCCGCCAGCGCAGTGAGCGCGTACGACAGGGCGACCACGATCCCCACTGCGCTCACCGTCGCCATGATCAGGTCCGCGAGGCGCGGGATGACCAGGGCGAGGGCCGCGACGGCCGCGGCCAGCGCGCCGATCAGCAGGGTGCCGGCGGCCGGAGTCCCGTACCGCGGGCTGACCTTGGACCACACCGGCCCGAGCGTACGGTCCCGGCTCATCGCGAACATCGCGCGGGCCGTCGGGATCACCCCGGCCTGCAGTGAGGCGACGGCCGAGAACATCAGCGCCACGAGCGGCAGCGCGGCCAGCGGCTGGCCAGCGAGGCGGTCGCCGAAGAACGCCAGGCCCTCGGCGCCGTGTCCGACCAACTCCGGTTCGGACAGCACCCGTTGGAAGGCCACCGAGCCGATCAGGAACAGCGCCAGCATGGTGAACAGGGTGATGAAGCCTGCCCGGGAGGCGTCCCGCGGGTCGCGCACCTCCTCGTTGACGCTGAACGCGGCCTCGAAACCCCAGTAGCAGAACACCGAGAGGAGCAGCCCCTGGGCGAGGGCGGAGGCGGAGGGGACGGCGAACGGATCGAACCAGCTCAGGCTGAAGGCGTGCGGGCCGGTGACGATGCCGTATCCGCAGAACCCGAGCAGGACGACGTACTCGAAGATCAGCAGTCCGCTCTGGAGCCGTGCGGCGGTGCGGATGCCGGTGACCGCGGTGAGCGTGACCGCGAGCAGGACCACGACACCGATCGCGGTCGTCTGCGCGGTCGAGCCCGCGTCCAGGGTGAGCGGGCCGACCTTGTGCACGCCGGCGTCACCGGCCAGCTGGATCAGCGCCGAGCCGGTGACCGCGGTCGTGTAGGCCAAAAACGCCACCGTCGCCACGATGTTCACCCAGCCGACCATGAAGCCGAGCCACGGACTGAGTGAACGGCCCACCCACACATAGCCGTTGCCCGCGTTCGGCTCCACCCGGTTGAGCCGGGAGAAGGCGCCCGCGATGCCCACGATCGGGAGGAACGCCAGCAGCATGATCGCCGGCAGATGCAGTCCGACCACCCCGGCCGTGACGCCCAGGCCGATGCCGATGGTGGTGGTCGCGGCCGTGCTGGAGGCGGCCACCGCGATGCCGTCCAGTAGGCCGAGGGACCGGCGCAGCTCGGAGTCCGGCCGTGTGGGTGGGTCGGCTCCGTAGGGTTTCTCGATCATGGGCGGGTCTCCGCTCGCACCTGGGGGACCTGACAGGCCCCGGTGACCGCACATGAAACTGCCCGTGCACTTAACAGGTCAACGGTGTTGTCATAAGGTACGGGCACGGGCCCAGGGGGGCAGTCCATGAGCGAGCGAGTCGTCCCGGCCGCCGACCGGCGGCGCAGGCGTCCCACCAAGGCGGGGGTCGTCCTGTCCGAGGAGCTGATCGTCGAGACGGCCCTGCGGCTGATCGAGGAGCACGGCGCGGACGCTCTGTCCGTGCGCCGCCTCGGCCGCGCCCTCGGTGCCGACCCCAGCTCGCTGTACCGCTACTTCCGGCACACCGACGATCTGCTGCTCGCCGTCGCCGACGAACTCATCGGGCGCACTCTGCGCACCTGGCACCCCACCGGCGACTGGCGTGCCGACCTGCGCGACCTCGGTCTGCGGATGCACGCGGGCGCCCTCGCCCAGCCCAGGGCGGCCGTGCTCAGCTCGTACCGGGTGACCGGGCGGGTGCACGAGATCCAGGCCGTCGAGGCGATCCTCGGCGTGGTGCGCGGCGCAGGCTTCCCCGACGCGGAGGCCGTGCGGATCTACCACGCCTTCGTCGACCAGTGCCTCGCCTTCGGCGCCCTCGACTCGGCGAGCCTCGCGATGCCGAAGGCGGCCCGCGAGGCGGAGGTGGGCGTGTGGCGGGCGACGTATGCCAGGCTGCCCGCCGCCACCCACCCGCACATCGCCGCCACCGCCCGCCACCTCGTCGCCGACATGCCGCGCAGCTCGTACCCCGCCGCCCTGGACCTGCTGCTCAGCGCGGCGGCGGCGCGGCTGGCGGAGATCCGGGCGGAGGGGGAGGACGGTTGACGGTCACATCGGCGGACGCCCGGCCGTCATAGCCCTGACAGCGCACGGACCGACGGTGATCAGGCCATCGGTCGGCCTATCCGAGGAGGACGTACGACAATGAATCGGCCACCCGCGCGCGATCCCGAACAGCGCAAGCAGGACACGCTCCGTCGGCTCGAACACGACGAGGACGTCTGGGTCGCCTCCGCGGCGCCCGACGGCGGTGCGCCGTATCTCGTCCCGCTCTCCTTCCGCTGGGACGGCTCGGCGCTGCTGCTCGCCACCCCGGCCGGCAGCCCCACCGGCCGCAACCTCGCGGCGACCGGCGTCACGCGCCTGGGCATCGGCCCGACCCGGGACGTGGTCATGATCGAGGGGACCGTCGAGACAGTGACGCCGGAGGATCTCTCCGAGCAGGAAGGCGACCTGTTCGCGGCGAAGACCGGCTTCGACCCGCGCCGACTGACCACCTCCTACCTGTACTTCAGGGTGTTCCCGCAGCGCGTGCAGGCCTGGCGGGAGGCGGACGAACTGGACGGGCGCGAGCTGATGCGGGACGGGAAGTGGCTGGTGGCCGACTGATCCCGCGTCCTGCCGGCCGCGCCCGCGGCCGGTCAGTCCCTGCCGCCCTTGCCGTCGCCCGGCCAGACGCCGGTCCTACGGTGCACGGCCGTCGCGCCCGCTCGGTCCGCCGCGCTGCGGGCCACGGCGAACAGGGCGCCCTGGATCGCGGCCGCCACCAGGACCTCCGTCCATCCGCGGTCCCGGTCCAGGGCGTCGGGCGCGTTGTCCTCGTGCCGGATCGCCTGCCACGTCTTCTGGAAGGCGAGGCCGGCCAGGGTCCCGCTCGCCCAGCCCAGGGCGAAGCCGAGTGGCTTGTAGCCGAGGGGGAGTTTCAGCTTCTTCCGCTTGATCGTCTTGGCCACGTGTGTCTCTCCTTCGGAAGGTCGATGCCGACGGTGTCATCGAAGCCGGGTGTCCGGTAGAGGCCGTGGGCACACCCGATCCCGGGGAATCGGCCGCCCACGCCGTGTGAGCGGCGCGCTCAGGGGCAGTCGGCGAGGGTGACTGGGACAGCATCTGCACAGGAATCCGACAAAACGTCCGACAAGACACCCGGGGAAGCCTCTGAGGAGACCTCTGACGAAACATCCGCGAAGAACGCCGACAGCCGGACCCGCGTCACCGTGCTGGTGGCGCTCGCAGCCAACCTGGTGATCGCCGTGGCCAAGGCGGTCGGCGGACTCTTCGCCGGTTCGCCGGCGCTGCTCTCGGAGGCCGCGCACTCCGTGGCCGACAGCCTGAACGAGGTCTTCCTGCTGGCCGCGCTTCGTCGCAGCCGCCGCCCCGCCGACCGGCGCCACCCGTTCGGCTACGGCAAGGAACGCTTCTTCTGGTCGCTCCTCGCCGCCGTCGGGATCTTCGTGATGGGCGGCTGCTTCTCCTTCTTCCAGGGCTTCGAGGCCCTCAGGAACGGCGCTGAGGAGAAACACAGCGGGTACGTGATGGGCCTGATCGTGCTGGGCGTCGCCTTCGTAGCCGAGGGCGTCTCGCTGGTCCGTGCCCTGCACCAGGCGCATCGGCAGGGCGGCCGCAGCGGACTGCGCGACCCGGCGCTGCGTACGGTCATCGCCGAGGACGGCACCGCGGTGCTCGGTGTGACGCTGGCCGCCGCCGGGATGGCGCTGCACATGGTCACCGGGCAGGTGGTGTGGGAGGCGTCGGCCTCGATGGCGATCGGCGCGCTGCTCGTCTTCGTCGCCTACCGCCTGGGCAGCGACGCCCGTGACCAGCTGATCGGCGAGGCGGCCGACCCGGAGGCGGCGGACCGGATCCGGGAACTGCTGGAGGAGCAGCCCGAGATCGACAGCGTGGAAGCGCTGTTCACCATGAAGACGGGCCTCGACTCCGCACTGGTGGCGGCCCGGGTGGATCTGGTGGGCGGTCTGGACAGCGAGGTGGTCGAGGACGTCTCCGTGCGGATCAAGCAGACCATCTCGGACGCCGTGTCCGAGGCGGACCAGATCTTCCTGGACATCACCGACCGGCAGGCCCGCGAGGCAGCGGAGAGCCCCGCCGCGACGGGGGAACGCGGCGGGGCCTGACGCACGCGTGCCCGGGGACACCGCGGTCATGCACCCCTGACCGAAGATTTTTTTCGAACCCAGGTCAGGGGGTGTGCGTCGGTACGAGGATCACGCGTTCCCGGCGACCGGTTCGAGCACGAAGACCGGAATCTGCCGGTCGGTCTTCTTCTGGTAGTCGGCGTACGGCGGATAGGCCGCGACGGCCCGCTCCCACCACTCGGCCTTCTCCGCGCCGGTGACCTCGCGGGCGATCATGTCCACCGGCTCCGGCCCGTCCTGGAGCTCCACACGCGGCTCGCCCTTGATGTTGTGGTACCAGACCGGGTGCTTGGGCGCCCCGCCCTGGGAGGCGACCACCGCGTACAGACCGTCGTGCTCGACGCGCATCAGCGGCGTCTTGCGGATCTTGCCGCTCTTGGCGCCGAGAGTCGTCAGTACGATCACCGGCAGTCCGGTGTCCCGCAGGGTGTTCCCCTTGGCGCCGCCGGAACTCTCGAACAGTTCCACCTGGTCACGCACCCACTGCGCCGGGCTGGGTTCGTACTCGCCCTCAAGAGGCATGGCATCCGTCCCATCGTCGTGTCTACGGTTTCCTGCCGCTCAGCCACAACAGCATCGCGAGCGGTAATCATCCCTACCGCATGCCCCCTGCCCCGCGCCCCATCGGAGGCACCCGTACGGCCGATGCCGTGACCGGTTTTCGATTCCTGAGCGATCATCCCCGGCCAGAAAACCCCCGGCGTCCATCTGGCCGAACTTGACGTCGTTCCATAGATGCCCCGGGCATCTAATGAAGATCTGCACGACGCACCCTTCGTCTGCGAGGTCTTCCCATGACGGAAACGGAACCTGTCGCCTTCCCCCAGGACCGGACCTGCCCCTACCACCCGCCGACGGCCTACGACCCGCTGCGCGCCGACCGCCCGCTGACCCGGATCACCCTCTACGACGGCAAAAAGGCCTGGCTGGTCACGGGACACACGCTCGCCCGGAGCCTGCTCGCCGACCAGCGCCTGTCCAGCGACCGCTCCCACCCCGACTTCCCGGCGCCCAACGTGCGCTTCACCGTGGGCAAGGACCGGAAGGCCGCGCTGCTCGGCTACGACGACCCCGAACACCACACCCAGCGCCGGATGATGGTCCCCAGCTTCACTCTCCGGCGGGCCGCCGCGCTGCGCCCGGAGATCCAGCGGATCGTGGACGAACGGCTCGACGCGATGATCGCGCAGGGGCCGCCCGGAGAGTTGGTGAGCGCCTTCGCGCTGCCCGTGCCGTCGATGGTGATCTGCGCGCTGCTCGGCGTCCCCTACGCCGACCACGAGTTCTTCGAAGGGCAGTCGCGCCGGCTGCTGCGCGGCCCGAAGGTCTCCGACGTACAGGACGCCCGCGATCAACTGGACGCGTACTTCGAGCAGTTGATCGACGCGAAGCTGAAGCAGGCGGAGCCCGGCGACGGCGTACTGGACGAACTCGTCCACGAGAAGCTGCGCGAGGGGGAGTTGAACCGCAGCGAGGTCATCTCGTTCGCGACCATCCTGTTGATCGCGGGCCACGAGACCACCGCCAACATGATCTCGCTCGGCACCTTCGCCCTGCTCCAACACCCCGAACGTCTCGCCGAGTTGCGCACGCGGCCCGAGCTGCTGCCCGACGCGGTCGAGGAGCTCATGCGGATGCTGTCGATCGCGGACGGACTGCTGCGCCGGGCCACCGAGGACATCGAGGCGGGCGGCACGACCATCCGGGCCGGCGACCCGGTGCTCTTCTCGACCGCGGTCATCAACCGCGACGCCGCCGTCTACGAGGACCCCGACACCTTCGACTGGCACCGGCCGGCCCGTCACCACGTGGCGTTCGGCTTCGGCATCCACCAGTGCCTCGGCCAGAACCTTGCCCGCGCCGAGCTGGAGATCGCCCTGCACACCCTCTTCGACCGGCTGCCCACCCTGCGGCTGGCCGTCCCGGCGGAGGAGATCCCCTTCAAACCCGGCGACACCATCCAGGGGATGCTGGAACTCCCCGTGACCTGGTAAGAGGCTGACGGTCATGCACATCGACATCGACAAGGACGTCTGTATCGGCGCGGGCCAGTGCGCCCTGGCCGCCCCGAAGGTCTTCACCCAGGACGACGACGGATTCAGCACGCTGCTGCCGGGCCAGGAGGACGGCGGCGGCGACCCGATGGTGCGGGAGGCCGCCCGGGCCTGCCCGGTGAGCGCGATCGCCGTGTCGGACGGCTGAGGCTCGGCGGGCCCGCGGCGGGAGAGCTCGGCAAGCCCGCAGCGGGAACGTTCAGCGAGCCCGCAGCAGGAGCCGCGCCGCTTCGCGCGCCTCCCGCGCGGGCTCCGTGCTCCGCTGGATGCCGGCGCTGACCATCGCCCCCTCGGCCAGCAGGAACAGCTGTCCGGCGAGGGCTTCGGGCAGCCCGGCATCCGCCACGAGACCGGCGAGATAATTCCTGAACTCCCGCTTGTGCGACCGCACTTGAGCCGTCACGCGGGCAGAGGTAGCGCCCAGCTCCCCGTAGGAGTTGATCCACGCGCACCCCCGGAACCCGTCCTCGCCGAACCACCCCTCCAGCCAGTCGAAGACGGCCAGGACCCGCTCCTCGGGATCCTCGCGCTCGGCCACGAACGCGGCGAGCCGCCCGCGCCAGCGCACGTCCCGCCGCTCCAGATACGCCTCCACCAGCTGTTCCTTCGCCGGGAACAGCCCGTAGAGCCGCTTGAGCGAGAGGCCCGAAGCGCCGCGCACGTCGTCCATGCCGACGGACTGGATGCCCCGCCCGTAGAACAGCTCCTCGGCGGCGTCCAGCGCCTGCTCCCGGGCGACTGCGCTGTCCATGACGGCCATCTCCGTACGACCCTTCCTTGACGTGAGAACGTGCGTTCTCCTACGGTAGCAGCCAGCCGGAGAACGCACGTTCTCCCATGCTGTGGGCACCAGTTCGCCCGCACCAGTCCGTCCGTCGAGGAGGAACCCCATGGCCGATCGCCCGCCCCTGCCCCCGTTCACCCGCGAGACCGCCGCGCAGAAGGTCCAGGCCGCCGAGGACGCCTGGAACACCCGCGATCCGCACAAGGTCTCGCTCGCCTACTCCGAGGACTCGGTCTGGCGCAACCGCGACACCTTCGTCACCGGCCGCGCCGAGATCGTCGAGCTCCTCACCGCCAAGTGGGCCCGCGAGCGCGAGTACGCCCTGCGCAAGGACCTGTGGGCCTACGACGGCAACCGCATCGCGGTCCGCTTCCAGTACGAGTGCCAGGACGCCGACGGCCAGTGGTGGCGCAGCTACGGCAACGAGCTGTGGGAGTTCGACGAGCACGGCCTGATGACCCGGCGCGAGGCCAGCATCAACGACGTGCCCATCGAGGAGAAGCAGCGCCGCATCCACGGCCCGCGCCCCGAGGCCGAACGCGGGGAGACCTTCCCGCTTGAGTAGGGTTCCCGGATGACGGAACCGGACCCGAGACCCTTCCTCTACGTCGTCGTCTGCGCCGCCGGGATCGCCGCCGACGTCGGCAGGCTGATCACGGCCGCACGGGAGCGGGACTGGGAGGTGGGGGTCATCGCGACGCCCGTCGCGGATGCCGGCTTCTTCGACCGGGCCGCCGTGGAGGCGCAGACCGGCCGGACCGTCCGCTCCGCCTGGCGGATGCCCGGCGATCCACGCCCCTTCCCGCCGCCGGACGCGGTCGTGGTGGCTCCGGCGACCTTCAACACGATCAACAAATGGGCGGCGGGCCTGGCCGACACCCTCGCCGTCGCCACCCTCTGCGAGGCGTACGGCCTCGGCGTGCCGGTCGCCGTACTCCCGTGCGTGGCCGACGCGTTGACCGTCCACCCGGCTTACGAAGACAGCCTGAACCGGCTGCGCGGGATGGGCGTCCGGTTCGGCGAGCCCTACTCCGGCGAGGTGGGGGAGGACGGCCTGCGGCCTGAGTTCGGGTGGGAGCGGGCACTGGACCTTCTGGAGCGGTCGGGGCCCTGACGTCCGCCGGGCCGTGATCCCGGCGGGGGACGACGTACGCTCCGAATCAGTACATCGTCTCGAAGGCGGGAGCGGCGAAGATGCAGTACGTGAAGCTCGGTTCGACGGGTCTGGACGTGTCGCGGATCTGTCTGGGCTGCATGACCTACGGGCTGCCCGACCGGGGTGTGCACGAGTGGACCCTCGACGAGGAGGCCTCGCGTCCGCTGATCCGGCAGGCGCTGGAGGCCGGGATCAACTTCCTCGACACGGCGAACGTCTACTCCGACGGCACCAGCGAGGAGATCGTCGGAAAGGCGCTGCGCGACTTCGCGAACCGCGACGAGGTCGTGCTCGCGACGAAGGTGCACGGGCGGATGCGGCCCGGGCCCAACGGCGGCGGGCTCTCCCGTAAGGCGATCCTCACCGAGATCGACCACAGCCTGAGCCGGCTCGGCACCGACTACGTCGACCTCTACCAGATCCACCGCTTCGACCCGCACACCCCGGTCGAGGAGACGATGGAAGCGCTGCACGACGTGGTGAAGGCGGGCAAGGCGCGCTACATCGGGGCGAGTTCGATGTACGCCTGGCAGTTCTCGAAGATGCAGTACACCGCCGAGCGGCACGGCTGGACGAAGTTCGTGTCGATGCAGAACCACTACAACCTCCTCTACCGCGAGGAGGAGCGCGAGATGCTGCCGCTCTGCGCCGACCAGGGCGTCGGCGCCCTGCCCTGGAGCCCGCTCGCCCGCGGCCGGCTCACCCGGGACTGGGGCACCGTCACCGAGCGCAGCGCCAACGACAACTTCGGCAGCCGCCTCTACGCCGAGGGCGACCGCACCGTCGTCGAGGCCGTCACCCGCATCGCCGGCGACCGCGGGGTGCCGCGCGCCCAGGTCGCCCTCGCCTGGCTGCTGCGGCAGACCGCGGTGGCGGCCCCGATCGTCGGTGCGGGCAAGCCGCAGCACATCGAGGACGCGGTGGCGGCCGTCGAACTGGAGCTCAGCGACAAGGAGTTGGAGGAGCTGGAGCAGCCCTACGCTCCGCACCCCATCATCGGCCACTGACCTCGTCGACGACGGGCGCTCAATGGGGCCCGTGCGGTGCGAACTCCGTGCCGCACGGCCCCGCGCCCTCGCTCTCCGCGAGCAGCACGCGGTCGCCGCTCATCGACACCGTCCGGTAGTACGCGCCGATCCGCTCGGCCGACCGCCCCACGTAGTGGCCGATGAACGAGCGGCGGAACCGGTCGGCTGTGCCGTTGGGCTGCGAGCCGTGCACCAGGCTGCCGTTGAAGAACAGGACGTCCCCGGGCGCCAGATCGACCGGCACGGCCGCGAGCCCCGGCGGCGGCGGAACGTACTCTCGCGCGAACGACACCCCTTCGTCCGCCTCCTCCGGGCAGAACAGGTCCATCCGGTGCGTACCGGGGACGACTTCGAGCCCCCCGTTGTCCCGGTCGATCACATCGCAGGCCACCCACGCGGCCACGCAGGTGCCCGGCTCGACCCGCAGATAGAAGTTGTCCTGGTGCAGCGCCTGCCCCCGGGCGCCGGGCGGCTTGAAGTAGAACATGCTCTGCGCGGCCAGCACCTCCTCGCCGAGCAGCGTCTCCAGCACGGACCCCAGCCGTGCGTCGAGCAGGACGCGCCGTGCGAGCCCGTTGATCTCGTGCGGCTGCATCACGCGCGGGTGGGTGTGCAGCGGGTCGGATCCGGGGCGGGGCTGGAAGTGCCCCGGTATCGGTCCGGCCGCGTGCAGCGCCGCGAACTCCGCGCACAGCCGGTCGATCTCGTCGTACCCGAAGAGCCCCCGCACGACCGTGAACCCGTCCTCGCGGAAGCCCTCCAGTCCTTCCTGCGTCAGGATGGGAGGGTCGGCGGTGCCGTTGCCTGTGACTGTCATGCGTGCACTCCTCGGTGTGGTGGTCCTTGCCTGTCACGCTAGGCCGCCGCGCGTACGAAGGGGATGTCCGTGAACGCTGACCGATTGCCTGAGACTGCTGCCCCCGGCGACCCGGCGCCACCGCCCGGCCTGGTCGTGGTCGGCCGCTACGACCAGCCCCAGGGCTACGGCGTGAACCGGCCCCGCGGCGCCGACAGTTGGCTGTTCATCTGGACGACGGACGGTGGCGGCCGGCTGCGGCAGGGCGGGAGCGAGGCGCGGGCCGGGGTGGGGGACCTGGTGGTGCTCGCGCCGGGCGTCCCGCACCAGTACGCCGTCGAACCGGGCGCCTCGCGCTGGGAGTTCTGGTGGGCGCACTGCGTGGCACGGCCGTCCTGGCCGCCCTGGCTGCGCCCGTACGACACGGGCGACGGTCTGTACGTCGTCACCCCCACCCCGCCGGAACTGCGCGGCCGGGTCGAGAGCGCGTTCCGGCGGATGCACTCCGATGCCCGCTGGACGGGGAGCCAGGCGCCGCCCGTCGGCGTGTCGGGGGACGAAAGGGTCACCGTGGCCCATGCGACCGCCGCTCGGGAACTCGCCCTGACCTCCCTGGAGGAGATCGTCCTGCTCACCGCCGCCACCGCCCGGCCGATCGCGCCCGCGTCGGGTGTCGACCCCCGGGTGCGCCGGGCGCAGGAGCTGATCGACGCCGATCCGGGCGCCCCGCACACCGTCCGTTCGCTCGCCGAGACCGCTTCTCTCTCGCCCTCCCGATTCGCCCACCTGTTCACCTCGCAGGCCGGCCGGTCCCCGATGCGGGCGCTGCGCGAGGCGCGGCTGCGGCATGCCGCGCGGTTGTTGGAAAGCACGGACCTGTCGGTGGACCGGGTGGCGGCCGCTTCGGGGTTCGTCAGCGCGTTCCACTTCAATCGGGTGTTCCGCGAACGTTTTGGACTGCCGCCGGGTGCCTACCGGGCGGGCGGTTCAATGGTTGGCGAGTGACGGGAGTCACCCGGTGGGAGCCGAGGTGTGGGTGGTGGAACCCCTGGTCAATGGTTCGCGGAGTGTTCGGTGCGGGGTCAAGTGAATACCATTGCCAATTAGCGCTCGGATTCATCGGTCATCTCTCAGGGGTCCTGCTTGACGATTCGTCAAATGCCATCTCGGAGAACGCAAAGCACGAATCCGCGAGATCCCTTGTTCCGGTTCGCTGACCTGTGCAAAGGTGTGCCCTGTCGGCGCACGGACAATAAGCATTCCGCTGTGCGTACGAGGTCTCTCCCGTTCACTCCCAGGCTTCATAAGGGCTGTTCCCGGGAGGTGTTGGGGGTACCGAATCCCGTACAAGTGGATCTCGTCGCTTTGTCGACGAATCCCCATACCGCCCGGTATGGACCTGAAGTCGCATGCCTCGAGAGGAATGCAGCCGTGAATGACGCCGGTCTGTCGAATTCCCCCACATCGGTCAGCCAGTTCGAGGTCACGGACGAGCAACTGAGTGCCGAACTGAAGAAGTGGACCGGGGCGACACCCGCGCTGCAACCTGTCGGTGAACTCCTCGACCGGCACTGGGAGGCGGCCTTCGCGTACGCCAGGCTGTGCACGTACGACGCCCGCGCCGCGGGCATGCTCACCACCGCGGCCTTCACCCGGCTGTTCGGCGAGACCCTGCGCCAGACCGGACCCTCCGCGGCATGGCGGCCCCAACTGCTGGTCACCATGCGGCGGATCGCCGCGGAATGGGACACCGAGCGCGGCCGCGAACTCCTCCACCCCGACCTGCGGTCCCGGCCCGGCGAGGGAGACCGGGTGGCCGCCCGGCTGCTGCCGCCCGCGAACCGGCGGCTGCTGTCCGGCGCCTTCCAGCGGCTGCCCCAGTCGGCCCGCTGCCTGCTGTGGCACGCGGACGTCGAGTCGGAGCCGGTGGCGATACCCGCCGCGCTGCTGGGATTCGAGGAGGAGGACGCCCGGGTCGAACTGCGCCGGGCCCGCGAGCGGCTGCGCGAGGAGTGCCTCCAGGTCCACCGCGAACTCGCGCCCGAGCAGGAGTGCCGGCGCTATCAGCGGATGCTCGACGTCACCTACCGGCGCGGCGGGATGGACGTCGACCCCGACCTCGCCGCCCACCTCGCCGGGTGCAAGCACTGCCGCCACACCGCCGACCAGCTGGGCCAGTTCAACCAGGGACTCGGCCTCGCACTCGCCGAGGCGGTGCTCGGCTGGGGTGCCCGCGCCTACGTCGAGTCGCGGTTCGTCCACGACGACGGCACGGCCGCCGAGGCGGAGGGCGAGCGCCCGGCGATGGCCGGCGAGCCCTTCATCACCGTCCCGACCGCGACCGGCGCCGGGCCGCGCACCGGCACCCGCAGGGCTTCGCGTCGCTCCGCCCACAAGGCCGCCCGCCGGGCCGCCGCCCGCAGACGCAACCTGACCGCCGCCGTCCTGACGGTGAGCGGTCTGATCGTCCTGCCGCTGGTCGTGTGGTCCTCACTCGACTCCAACGACGGACACACCACCTCCGAGGCGGGCCAGCCCGCCGACTCGCCCGGCACCGGCAAGAGCACCGAGGGCAACCCGTCCTGGGTCGGCACGGGCGCGAACGCCGGCGGCTCGATGCAGGGACGGCTGCACAACGTCGACTCCGGGCTGTGCGTCACCGTCGTCGGCAAGAAGGCGGTCAAGGGCGCCGAGGCCGAACTCGCGCCCTGCTCCACGGCGGCGGTCCAGCAGTGGTCGTACGAGACCGACGGACGGCTGCGCAGCGGCGACGATCCGGGCCTGTGCCTGGACTCCCACCTCGGCTACGAGGTGCAGCTCGCCCCCTGCACGGGCGTGGACGCGAAGGACGCCAAGGACATCCGCTACGACTTCACCCTGCAGGGCACCCTGGTGCCGCGCTGGGACCAGGACCTGGCGCTGACCGCCGCGGCCACCGACGGGTCCGGCGCCCTGGTCCTGAAGACCCGCGACGACAGCACCGCCCAGCGCTGGGTCTTCGACACCTCGAAGGCCGACCTCCAGATGGAGGTGGTCAACTGGGACGCCGCGAGCGACCGCACGCCCACACCCACGGCCTCGCCCACCCCCAAGGCGGCCAAGCCGTCCCCCACGCCGACGCCGTCCGCGACCCCGACGACCGCCCAGCCGACGCCGACACCCTCGCAGACGACCACGAACCCCATCGACCAGTACTGCTACTACAACCCGTACGCCTGCTACGGCGGAGGTGGAGGCGGTGGCTACGGCGGTGGTGGCAACGGTGGCGGTGGCGGTGGTGGCGGCCACCACTGACCGGTTCGGTGCTCAGCCCCCGACCACCTGGAGCGACAGCCACAGCGCTGCCACGGCCGACAGGAGCGACGCCGGTACGGCGAGCAGCCCGAGCCGGGTGAACTCCCCGAGGGCCACGTCCTCGTCGTGGCGGTGCACGATGCGCCGCCACAGCAGGGTCGCCAGCGATCCCGCGTAGGTCAGGTTCGGGCCGATGTTCACCCCGAGCAGCACCGCGAGGACCGCTCCCGGTCCGGCCGCGGCGGTGAGCGGCAGCAGGACGAGGACCGCGGGCAGGTTGTTGATGAGGTTCGCCAGTACGGCGGCCAGTACGGCGATGCCGAGCAGCGCGAGCAGGCCCGAGCCCTTGGGCAGCACATGGTCGAGGGCGTCGGCGAGTCCGTTGTCGACCACCGCGCGCACCACGACACCGAGGGCGAGCACGAAGGCCAGGAAGGCCGGGGACGAGGCGCGCAGGACCGCCAGCGGGGTCTCCCGCCGCCGTACCAGCGCGCGGACGGCCAGTACCAGCGCTCCCGCGAACGCGGCCCAGGCGGGCTCGATGCCGACCGCGGAGGTCACGACGAACCCGGCGAGCGTGCAGCCCACGGTGATCAGCGCGAACAGCGGCAGCTCCGGCTCCTCGCCGGGCTCGGAGGGCAGCTCGGACAGGGACAGCTCCTCGGCGAAGAACCGCCGGAAGATCAGATACTCCGCGCCGATCGCGGCCACCCACGGCAGCGCCATCAGCGCCGCGAACCGGGTGAAGCTCAGCCCGCTCGTCTCGAACGCCAGCAGGTTGGTGAGGTTGGACACCGGCAGCAGCAGGGAGGCCGTGTTCGACAGGTGGGCGCACGCGTAGAGGTGCGGCTTGGCGCGGACGCCCGCCCTGGCGGCGGTGGCGAACACCACCGGCGTCAGCAGCACCACGGTGGCGTCCAGGCTCAGCACGGCCGTGATCACCGAGGCGAGCAGGAACACCGCGGCCAGCAGCCGCCCGGGCGAGCCCGCGGACCGGCGGGCCATCCACGCCCCGCACGCCTGGAACAACCCCTCGACATCGCACAGATGGGCCAGCACCAGTACGGCCGCGAGAAAGCCCACCACCGGCCCGAGCCGCTGGATCTCGTCCAGGGCGTGCGCCGGCGAGATCGCGCCGGCGACGATCACCAGCCCCGCGGCGGGCACAGCCACCACGGCCTCGGGCAGCCCTTTGGGCCGCAACACCGCGAAGGCGAGCACGGCGACCAGCAGGGCCACGGACAGGGATTCGGCCAGCGGGGTGTTCAGAGCGGGGTCCTAGCGGTGGGGCGGAGCGGGAACGTCCATGAAAACAGCCGGAAGTAAGAAGTCCGCACGCCACCCCAGGCGGTTCACGCGCCGGAACCCGGGCTGAGCACCGTCAGGAAGGACGAGGACGAGTTCCCGGAGACGGGCACCGGGCCTCCGGTCCAGTTCACCTTGAGCGGGTCCTTCTCGTCCGGCGGGGTGACGACCAGCGTCGCCGGAGTCGCCGCCTTGGCGCCGCTGACCTCCGGGTTCGAGAACGTCAGCCCGGCCCACGCGCTCTGGCCCGGGTCCAGCGTGACCGTCTCCGGCGTGCCCGAGGAGCGCTTGGGGTCGGGGCCCAGCTGCTTGCCCGAGGAGTCGGCGAACGCGGCGCCCGGATAGCCGCGGACCGTGCAGGTGTGGGAGGCGGTGTTGGTCAGCACGATCGGGAAGTTCTCCTGACCGGCCCCGGGGTCGTTCTTCCCGACGCTCGCGCGCAGCTGGGAGGTGTGGCAACGGGTGCTGACACTGCCGGACGCCGACACGCCCTCCGAGGGGGTGGTGCCGGTACCGGAGGAGGAGCCGGTGTCCGAGGAGGAACCGGACTGCGTGGCGTTCGGCGACTCGGCGGGGGAGTCGGAGCCGGAACCGTCGGTGGCCGGTCCCGCCGTGCCCGACAGGGTGCTCGGCGAACTCGCGGTGCCGTTCTCGCTGCCGCACGCCGTCAGCAGACCCAGTACGGCGACCGCGCTCGCGAGCAGGGCGGCCCGGCGGCGGGCGGGAGAGTTCTTCGCCATCTTCCTCAACACTCCTGGTGTCTCCTCGCACACGACCAGGCGTGTGCGTACGGGCGCTGTGTGCCCCGTCATGTATGTCCGATGCGCGAGCGGACGAAAAAGTTCGGACGAGTTCCGGCGGGATCCGTACGAGTCCCCGCCAGGTGATCCGTGTGCGTCCCCGGCACCCGATCCGTGTCAGTCCCCGATACGTACGGACGCCAGGACGTGGTCGACCGACGGGGTCGCGCTCTTTTGCCGGATCTGTACGTAGACCTGGGGCTCGGCCGCGCCGGAGGCGGGCGCGAGCGCCGCTTCGGTGAGGGAGCCCTCGCTGCCCGGGCAGTCGCTCCAGGTGCGGAGCGTGCCGTGCCAGCGCGCGCCCTCGTAGGTCCGTGAGCCGTCGTAGGAGCAACCCGTGTGGGTGAGCGCGGCCACCGCCTTCGGGAGGTCGCCGTGCTCGCTCAGGCCGACGAACACGCCGTTCACCCCGGCCTTCAGGTCCGGCCACGCCGTCAGGTCGTCGGCGACCGCGAAGCCCGGCTCGTGCCCGGTGGGCAGTCCGAGTGCCTTCGGATCCCACCCCGAGTCGCGCAACTGGCGGTCCCAGGAGCGCGGGACCTCCGCCGTGACCCGGCCGGTCGTGTCCGCGACCCGGACGTCCTGTCCGTCCGAGGTCCCGCCGTCCCGGTCGACCAGCGCCAGCGCGGTGCCCGTGGCCGCGAGCACGGCGACGGCCACGACGAGCGTCAGGACCGTCCTGCGGCGCGGGCGGGCCCTGCGCACGGGCGAGGCGAGCCGCTCCAGCTCCTCCGCGAACGCCAGGGCCTCCGGCCACCGCCGCTCCCGGTCCGGCTCCAGGGCACGCAGCAGGGCCCGCTGGACATCCGGGTCCAGATCCGGGCGCAGCCGGTCGGGACGGACGACGTGCCCGGGTTCGCCCGGCAACGTGCCGGTGATCAAGTGGTAGCCGACCGCGCCCAGGCTGTAGACGTCCGCCCGGGTGTCGATGCCCATACCGGGTTGGGCCTGCTCGGGCGGCCGGTAGCCGGCCGACCCGGCGGCCAGCGTGAGCCCGGACGCCTGCGCCAGGCTCTTGGCGAGACCGAGGTCGGCCAGCAGCACCCGCGGGCTGCCGCCGGGGGAGGAGCGCAGCAGTACGTTGCTCGGCTTGATGTCCCGGTGCACGATCCCCGCCTCGTGCAGGGCCGCCGCGCCCCGGGCGGCAAGCGCCGTCAGCCGCAACGCGTCGGACACCGGCAGCGGGCCGCCGGTGAGCAGATCGGCGAGGGTGCCGCCGTCGGCGTACTCCATGACGAAGTACGGCCTGCCGTCCGGCAGTTCACCGATGTCGTAGACCTGCACCACTCGGTTGGAGCCGGCCCGGCGCAGCATCCGGGCCTCTTCCAGGAACCGTTCGCGGACGTCGAGCCGATGGCTCCAGTTGTCGGCGAGGACCTTGACCGCGACCGGCGCTTCGAGCTCGTCGTCCCAGGCGAGCCAGACCGTGCCGAAGGCGCCCGTGCCCAGGCGCCGCTCAAGGCGGTAGCGGCCGATCCGCTCGACGAAATGCATGCGACTATCATGCCTGGTCGTGGACCGACCCCGAGCACAGCACCTGGTACCGCCGACCGAGGACCTAGCCCGCGCCGCGGCCGCGGGCGACCCGGCGGCGCTGGACTCCCTGCTCACC
>NZ_JBSFLV010000015.1:0-100475 GCF_053599215.1 Streptomyces sp. NPDC001002
CTTCTCCCTTTGTTGCTGCCCCCCCCCTCGTGCGCCCTCCCGCCCCCCCCGCGGGGGGGGGGGGGGGGGCGCCCCCCCCCCCCCCCCCCGCCCCCGTACCGCGTCCAGCCTGCGCCGCGCCGGTCCCAGGGCGCGGCGCATCCGCATGATCCCGCCCCAGGGGTCGGTACGGGCCTGGTCCAGGGCGTCCGCGATCGTCCAGCGACGGGCGCCGAGACCCGGGTCGTCGAGCTGCGTCCACGCGATGGGCGTGGCCACGGGGGCGCCGGGCCGGGCGCGGACGGAGAGCGGCGCGACCGCGGTCTGCGCGTAGGCGTTGCGCCCCACGTCGAGGTAGAGCCGATGCCCGCGGTCCTTCTTGCGCGCGGCGGTGGTGAGCCGGTCCGGGTGGGCGTCCGCGAGGTGGTCGCAGACGTCACGGGCGAACACGCGGACCTCGTCGAAGTCGCCGCGGCCGTCGAGGGGCACGATCACGTGCAGTCCCCGCGAACCGGTCGTCATCAGGGCGGACGGCAGTCCGAGCCGGTCGAGCAGCTCCCCGAGGAGCCAGGCCGCCTCGCGCACGGCGGCGAAGTCGTCGTCGGCCGGGTCGAGATCGAAGATCATCCGGTCGGGCAGTTCGATCCGCCCGGCCTTGGACAGCCACCGGTGCACGGTGAGACAGGCCTGGTCGGCGAGGTACACGAGGGTCGCGGAGTCGTCGCACACGGTGTGCAGGACGGTCCCGCCCTCCTTGGGCACCTCGACGCGGGTGATCCAGTCCGGGTAGCTCTCCGGGGTGTTCTTCTGCATGAAGCGGGGCCCGTCGACGCCGTCCGGATGCCGTTCCAGCATCAGGGGGCGGCCGCGCAGGTGCGGCACCATCAGCGGGGCGGCCGAGCGGTAGTAGTCGACGAGGTCGCCCTTGGTGTACTCCTCCGTCTTCCCGTCGCCGGGGAAGAGCACCTTGCCGGGCCGGTGCACCTCGACCGTGCGGTGCCCGGCCCGGACCCTGCGCACCTCGTCGCGCCTCACCGCACGACCGCCTCCTCGACCAGCAGCCGGCCGGCCGCAGCGATCGACTCGGCGTCGATGCCCGCCGCGTGCAGCTGCTCGGCCGGGGACGCCGAGCCCGGCATCGTCCGCACGGCAAGGCGCACCAGCCGCGGCACCGGCCGCCCGTCGAGGAAGGCGTCCAGGACGGCGTCCCCGAGGCCGCCCTCCTCGTGGTGGTCCTCCACGGTCAGCAGACAGCCGGTGTCCTCGGCGGCCCGGCGCAGGGTGAGCCGGTCGACGGGCTTGACCGAGTACAGGTCCACGACCCGGACCGCGATGTCGTGCTCCGCCAGCGCGTCGGCGGTGGCCAGCGCCTCGTGGACGGTGACGCCCGCGGCGACGATCGTCAGCCGGTCCCGGTCGGAGGACCGCAGCACCTTGCTGCCGCCGACCGGGAACTCCTCGTCGGCGCCGTAGATCACCGGGCTCTCGCCGCGCGTGGTGCGCAGATAGCGGACGCCGTCCAGGCCCGCCATCTCCGTGACGAGCCGGGCGGTCTGGTTGGCGTCGCACGGGTACAGCACGGTCGAGCCGTGCACCGCGCGCATCATCGCGAGGTCTTCGAGGCCCATCTGCGAGGGCCCGTCCTGGCCGATGGATACGCCCGCGTGCGAGCCGACGAGGTTGATGCCGGCCCCGCTGATCGACGCCATCCGCACGAAGTCGTACGCGCGCGTGAGGAACGCCGCGAACGTGGTGGCGTACGGGACCCAGCCGCGCGCGGCGAGTCCCACGGCCGTCGCGACCATCTGCTGCTCGGCGATGTAGCACTCGAAGTAGCGCTCGGGGTGTTCCTTGGCGAAGAGCTCGGCCTTGGTGGAGTCGCCGACCTCGCCGTCGAGGGCGACGACGTCGCCGCGTGCGGTGCCGAGGGCGACGAGCGCCTGCCCGAAGGCGTCACGGGTGGCCACACCCTTGCCGCTCTTGCCGTCATCTCCCTTGTCCCAGCGGGGCAGTTCGAGCACCCCACCACCGTTGACGGCATGCAACATCCGTGCGGCGGGCGGCTGTTGCACATGAACCCGGAGGTTGCGTCGCCCGCCGAGTTCGGCGATCGCCTCCTCGGGATCCGGCAGCGGCTTGCCGTGCAGGCCCTCGCGGTCCTGGACGGAGGCGACGCCCTTGCCCTTGAGGGTGCGCGCGAGGATCACGGTCGGCCGGCCGACCGTCGACTCGGCCTCGCCGTAGGCGCGTTCGATCGCGTCGACGTCGTGCCCGTCCACCTCGACGGTGTGCCAGCCGAACGCCTCGAAGCGGCGCGCGTAGGCGTGCAGATCGTGCCCGTGGCGGGTCGGCCCGCGCTGCCCGAGCCGGTTGACGTCGACGATCGCGGTGAGGTTGTCGAGATGTTCGTACGCCGCGTGCTCGGCGGCCTCCCACACGGAGCCCTCGGCCAGCTCGCTGTCCCCGCACAGCACCCATACGCGGTATCCGACGCGGTCCAGGTTCTTGCCGGCCAGCGCGATGCCGACGCCGACGGGCAGCCCCTGGCCGAGCGAGCCGGTGGCCGTCTCGACCCACGGCAGCCTGCGCGGCGTCGGATGCCCCTCCAGCCGGCTGCCCCGCGTGCGGAAGGTCAGCAGCTCGGCGTCGTCGATGGCACCGGCCGCCTTGTAGGCGGCGTAGAGGAGCGGCGAGGCATGTCCCTTGGACAGCACGAAACGGTCGTTGCCGGGGTGGGCGGGGCGATCGAAGTCGTAGTGGAAGTGGTTGGCGACGAGTACGGCCATGAGGTCGGCGGCAGACATCGAGGACGTGGGGTGTCCGGAGTTCGCCGCCGCGGCTGCCCGCACACTGTCCACGCGCAACTGCTGGGCGAGTTCGGCGAGTTCGGCGGTGTTCATGGCTCTCCTTGGGCAACGGAGGCAGTTACGGAAAGTGGTCGCTCGGTTCGACAAGCGTCACAGAAGTGGTCTATTACCTCGGTCCGGACTTATCCGCGTCCCCCTGGTGAGCGAGGTCAAACGTGTGCCCGGCTCCGGCGCGCACCGCAGCCCGCGGGGGCCGAACCCGATCGCCGGAAACGATCTCCTCCTCCCGCCGGTGCGAACTAGGCTCGTCCGCATGGACATTCTGGGAGCCACGCTGCGGATCTGCGTCGACGACCTGGAGGCCGCGGTCCCGTTCTACGAACGGCTCGCGGGCGGCACCGCCCTGCGCTTCGAACGCGCCGGCGTCCAGGTCGCCGCCGTCGGCTGCTTCCTGCTGATGAGCGGCCCCGAGGCCGAACTGGAAGTGCTGCGCAAGGTCTCCGCGACGATCGCCGTGAAGGACGTCGAGGAGGCCAACCGCGTACTCACCGAACTCGGCGCCCGCGTCATCGCGGGCCCGGTGGCCACCCCGGTGGGCCGCAACCTGATCGCGATGCATCCGGACGGTGTGGTGTACGAGTACGTGGACCGCAACTCGTAGCGACACCGGAGCCCGATCGAGAACGGCGGGCAGGCTGCTGCCACGGCGAGCGCCCCGCCCGCCCGGGTGCCGCCGAGCGAGCCCGCGCCCGGACGAGCTGCCCGGATCAGCACGCCGACGGCCCCGGCAGGCACGCACCCACCGCCCCGCCCCTCACGCCTCCCGCGGCCGCATCCGGAAGTCGTACCGCTCCGGCAGCGGCTCCTCGGCGACGCGGGCCCACAGGTGCCCGATGGCTTCCGCGCCCTCCCGCAGGTCGGCGACCTCGAAGCCGGTGTCGAAGACGGCCCGCGCCTCCTCGCGCCGGCCCTCCGCCAGGAGCAGACCCGCCTCGATCAGCCGGAACCGGCCGCGCTCCCGGGTCGCGGGATGCAGCCGCTCCCACACGGCACGCGCCTGCTCGGTACGTCGTACGGCGAGCAGCGCCTCGATCGCCTCGCGGCCCAGCGCGGCCGTGGCGGCCGTCCAGGACGCGCCGGTGTCGCGCCGCTCGTGGCACAGGTCGTCGAAGGCCTCGGTGTACCGGTCGGCGGCCCGCTCGTGGTTGCCGGCCTGCTGGTCGGCGACGGCGAGGCAGCGCAGCAACGGCCAGAGGGACGGGGCGAGTTCGAGGGCCCGTTCCCAACTGCGCACCGCCTGCGCGAAATCGCCGTCGTGCCACTGGGCGACGCCGAGGTGGTACTCGGTGAGCGGGGTGGCGGGCGCGGTCTCCAGCATGTCCCGCCAGTGCCGGGCAACGAGAGTTTCGCCGGGCGGCCGCACCCGGCGCGGGTCGGGGAAGGACCCGGCGCGCAGCAGCTGACGCCAGGGCTCCTGGTCCTCGCCCAGCGTGCTCTCGTCGAAGGGTGTGCCGGGCAACTTCCAGTCGGTGCGCAGGACTTCGAGCGCGCCCCAGCCGGAGCCGACGGCGAGGATCTCACCGGGTTCGGCGTCGGCGTGCGGCCGCCACGCCTCGTACGCGGCGTCGACGTCGGCGCGCGGCAGGACGGCTTCGAGGCGCTCCTCCACGTCGTCGGCGGTGCCCGGCGCGCTCAGCGGACCGTACGCCTCCAGCCACGACACCTCGCTCTCCGGATCCAGTCGCACATGCTCCAACTGCGTGCGGGCGAGCCCGGCCTGGATCTCGCTGTAGCCGCCGGTGCCCGGTTCGGTGAGCCACTCCTGCCAGCGCCGGCCGCCCGTGCCCTTCCCCCAGACGAAGAGCTTGCGTCCCCGCAGCACGTCGGTGGAGGTCTGCACGAGCCCGTTGCCGTCCTCGTCGAGGGCCGCGATCCAGCGTCGCCGCTCGTCGGGCAGGTCGTAGAAGTAGTCGGCGGCGTGCGGGAGTTGCTGGATCTCCGGGTGCGACGGCGCGGGCACCTTCCCCAGCCGCCGCTCGTACCCGAACCGCCACGCCTCCGCCGCCGGCACCAGCACCCGCTGCTCCTCGGGCACGGCGATGTTGGACCACCAGTAGGTGGGCACGGGCTTCTCGTGCGGATTGCGGACGCGGACACCGACGTAGAGGAAGTCGGAGTGTTCCGGCAGCCAGAGGTCCACCTGGAAGGGCAGGTCGCGCAGGCGTTCCCACTCCCACAGGCGGAGCATCTCGCCGCCGTCGGGGGCCGGGACGCGGGCCGCGTGCAAGGGGGCGACGGAGAGGGTGGTGTGGCCGGTGGCGCCGATGTTCCATTCGATGCCGCCGGAGTACCAGGCGCCGTTGAGGGCGAAGTTGGCGGGCTGGAACACCGGGTTGCGGTAGAGGAGTTCGCGTCCGGTGGGCTTGTGGAACAGCGAGGCGACCCGGCCGCCGAGGCCGGGCAGTACGGTCGCGCGCAGCCGGTCGTTCTCGATCACGAGGGCGTCGAGGTCCCGGGGCGCGCGTGCTCTGCCGTACCCGTCCCGGACGCGCGCGGGCAACAGGCTGCGCAGGGGCGCGAGTCCGACCTGCCGGGCCATGTCGCGCGGCAGTTCGTCCCGGTCCCGTTCCTCGACGCGGTGCACCTCGTCGAGCGGCCGGAGCGGGGGCAGCGGGTTGTCCGGACCAAGGTCCGCTGCGGGCAGGGTGATTACCTCACGTCGGATCGTCGTCACGATCACCATGGAAGCCGCTCGCAGGTGAGCTGGCCAGGGTCCCTGCCGGTCAGGATTGCGCAAAGGCGCGGACCTGCGGGGACGGGCGGATCGGGTGCGCGGAAAATCCGTGGGCGGGAGATCCTCGTCCCCGTACAGTCGGCCCTTCGGCGCAGAGAACGACGTAGGAGCAGGCGGATGGGCGAGCAGCACACGTACCGGGTGATCGTGCGGGGCACGTGGGACGGGCTGACCGAGCAGGCCCGGGAGCGGCTGCTCGCCGAGGCCGGCGAGCACGGGATGACGAGCATGCGGTTCACCGAGGAGGGCTCGCTGTCGTACGAGCCGGCGCCGCTGAAGCACTTCTCGATGCGGTTCGTGGTGGTGTCGGACGCGGCGGACGGCGAGGAGATGGCGGGCGCGATCGCGGAGGACCGGGCGGAGACGCTGCTGCGCGGTCTCGGTTACGGCTTCGGGGAGCTGAAGTCGACCGTCACCGACCTCGACACCATGAAGATCAACCGGAAGCCCGCATCTCGGCGGTGAGCGCCCAGCGCTCGTGGTCGCGCCAGGCGCCGTCGATGTAGATCATGTTCGGCGAGAAGCCCTCCAGCCGGAATCCGCAGGACCGGGCAAGGGCGATCGAGGCGGCGTTGCCGGGCTGCGCGTTGATCTCCAGCCGGTGCAGCCGCATCGGCCCGAAGGCGTACGCCACGACGAGTTCGAGGCCCGCGCGCATCAGCCCGCGCCCGGCGGAGTGCGCGAAGGCGCCGTAGCCGAGCGCGCCGCACTGGAAGCCGCCCTCGACGATGTTGTTGATGTTGATGAACCCGGCGATGGCCCCGTCGGCGCGGCCGGTCTCCCCGCCGTCGGCCGTCCCGTCGCTCTTCTCGCAGACCAGGAACCCGGCCTTGGTCGGGTCCTTGATCAGCCGGTTCGCGTAGGCGAGGTAGCCGTCGGAGCTGTCCGGCGGGAACAGCCACGGCTGGTGCAGGGCCTTGCTCTCCCGGGCCCGGGCGGTGAACTCGGCACCGTCCTCGTAGGCGAAGTGACGTATGCCCACGCGGGGGCCTTCGGCGAGGTAGCGGGACGCGGTGTGCGGCATCCCGACACCCTACGACGGGTCAGTCCCTGCGCCTCATGAAATAGGCCCCGCACAGGGCGCCGATGAGCCCCGTGGCCAGCAGCGCCATCCACAGCGGCAGCGTGACCTCGGGGATCAGCAGGCGGATCTTGGTGTCACGGGTGTTCTCGAAGATGAAGATCAGGGCGAGGACGGCGAGCAGGACGACGACGACCCGGGCGGGCGTCATCACCTGTCTGACCCGGCCCCCGCTCTTGGCGCCGTGCTCGGAAGTCTTCGTGCTCATGGCACCAGGGTGCGCCCGAACCGGCCGTCACGCACGGTGAGACTGTCCTGCGGGTGACCAGGCCGCCGATCACGGTAGCCGTCCGCCCCGTCACTCACCGCGACCAGGCGCCCCGGTCGGTGATCGTGGTTCAGCGGAGGGCGGGTTCGTCGAACGTCAACACGCCCGCGTCCGCGTCCAGTTCGGCCGGCACACCGAGCGGCACGGTCAACGCCCCCGCGCAGTGGCCGAATCCGAACTCCTCGGCCACCGGCACACCGAGTCCCCCGAGCCGGTCGACGAGGACCGCGCGCACCTCCTCGTACGGCCCGCACTTGTCCCAGGAGCCGAGCACGACCCCGGTGACACCGTCGAGCCAGCCGCCGCGCAGGAGTTGGGTGAGCGTCCGGTCGATGCGGTACGCCCGCTCCCCGACGTCCTCCAGCAGCAGCAGTCCGCCGCGCGCACCGGTGTGGGCGTGCGGGGTGCCGAGGTCGGTGGCGAGCAGGCTCAGACAGCCGCCCACCGTGACGCCCCGGGCCCGGCCGGGGACCAGGGCGGTGCCGCGCGAGGCGATCGAACGGACCGTCTCCGGGGCGAAGAGCGTGGCCCTCAAGTGGTCCTGCGTGCGGGGGTCCTTGAGGAAGTCGATGCCCGCGGCCGCCGGTCCGTACAGCGTGACCAGGCCCAGCCGGGTGGCGAACGCCTGGTGCAGCACCGTGACGTCGCTGAAGCCCACCAGGATCTTCGGCCCGGCCGCCCGCATCGCCTCCCAGTCGAGCAGGTCCACGATCCGCTGTGCCCCGTACCCGCCCCGCGCGCACAGCACCGCCGCCACCGACGGATCGCACCAGGCCCGTTGCAGATCGGCGGCACGGTCCGCGTCCGTGCCGGCCAGATAGTCCAACTCCCCGTGCCGGTCCAGCACATGGGGTGCCACGACCGGGTCGAGGTCCCAGCCGCGCAGTACGTCGAGCCCGGCCCGCAGCCGCTCCTCGGGCACGGGCCCGCTGGGCGCGACGACGGCCACACGGGCGCCGGGGGCGAGTCGGTGCGGCCGTACGAGTTCCCTCACGTGGACAGCTCCTGTGCCGGGATGCCTTGTGGGTGGAGCCCGAAGACCTGGGCGTACAGGGAGAGTTCGGACTCCAGGACCCGGATCATGGTCTCCGCGCGCCGGAATCCGTGCCCCTCGCCCTCGAAGGTGATGTACGCGTGCGGCACTCCGCGGCCGGCCATCCGCTCCAGGAAGCGTTCGCACTGGGCGGGCGGGCAGATCACGTCGTCCAGCCCCTGGAGCAGCAGGAAGGGCACGGTGACGCGGTCGGCGTGCTCGGCCGGCGAGCGTTCGGCGTACCGTCCTGGGACCTCGGCGAGGGGTCCGACGAGGGACTCCAGGTACTGCGACTCGAAGTCGTGGGTCTCCCCGGTGCCCCAGCCGGTCAGGTCGAGGATGGGGTAGATGATCGTGCCGCAGGCGTAGACGTCGGTCATGGCGAGGGAGGCGGCCGAGGTCCAGCCGCCCGCGCTGCCGCCGCGGATCGCGAGCCGGTCGGGGTCGGCCGTGCCCTCGTAGGCGAGGGCCTGGGCGACGGCCGCGCAGTCCTCGACGTCGACGACACCCCACTGCTCACGCAGCCGGTTGCGGTACTCGCGGCCGTACCCGGTGGAGCCGCCGTAGTTGACCTCGGCGACGCCGATGCCCCGGGAGGTGAAGTAGGCGATCTCCAGGTCGAGTACGAGCGGGACCCGGCTGGTGGGGCCGCCGTGCGCCCAGACCACGTAGGGCGGCAGTTCGTCGCCGAGGGAGACACAACCCGGGTTGTGGGGCGGGTAGATGTGCGCGTGGATGTCGCGTCCGGCGGGTCCGGTGAAGGTGCGGATCTGGGGTTCGGGGTAGTACGCCGGGTCGACCGCGTCGTCGTGCTCGGCGCCGATCACCCGGGCTCGGCCGGTGCGGGTGTCCAGCTCCACGACTTCCTGGGCGCTGCGCGGGCTGGCGCCGACGGCGACGACCCGCTCGCCGTGCACGGCGAGGGTGGCCGAGAACTCGGTCCAGGGTCCTGCCGCGTCGACGACCTCGCCGGTCTCGGGGTCCAGGACGCCGAGCGCGGAGGCGCCGCGGCCGTGCACGACGGCGATCAGTCCGCTGTCCAGCGGGGCGAACCAGCGCTGCCCGAGTTTCCACAGCGGCCCGCCGAACTCCTCCTCGCGCGGGCACACCGGGGTGCCGTCGCGGTAGAGGTTCCACCAGCCGCTGCGGTCGCTCGCGTACAGCAGGGAGCCGTCGGGCGCCCAGTCGGCCTGGGCGATCGACTCGTCCGGTCCGCCGGCGACCGTGCGCGGCTGCCGCAGGGTGCCGTCCTCGGTGACGTCGGCGACGATCAGTTCGGTGCCGTCCCACGGCATGCGCGGGTGGTCCCAGGCGAGCCAGGCGGCGCGCCGCCCGTCGGGCGAGATCCGAGGTCCGGTGACGAACCGGTGCCGCTCGTCGGTGAGTTCGCGTACGGCGTCCCGGTCCTCGGCGGCCGAGCCGTCCAACGGCACCGCGACCAGGACCCGGCGCAGATCGCTGGGCCCCTCACCGGTGAACTCCTCCAGCACGCACCACACTTCGCCGCGGTCGAGCCTCAACTGCGGCTCCGCCCAGCGCAGTCCGCCGCCCACGGAGGAGACGGGGGTGAGCGGGCGGGGGTCGCCGTCGGGCTCGTAGCGGTAGAGCCGCTGGTCGGCGAAGTTCACGAACACCACGAGCGGTTCGCCGTCCACCACGGTCCCGGCCCAGGGCTTGCCGCCGTACTCGATGACCCGGCTGCGCACGTTCCACGGAGCCGGCAGCACCGACTCCTCGCGTCCGCCGACGCGCCGCCGCACCAAGGTGCGCCGGCCGCCCTCGGTGGGTCTCGGCTCGGTCCACCAGGCCTCGTCGCCGACGAATCCGACGAACTCCGGCTGCCCGTCGTGCGCGGCGGCGAGCGCCGCGTCGATGGAAGAAGGCCACGAACCGTACGCCAGGGACCGCACGTTCTCCCCCACCTTGCTAGGCCGTCCGCAGGAAACGGTCGAGGACCCGGACGCCGAAGTGCAGCGCCTCGACCGGGACCCGCTCGTCGACCCCGTGGAACATGGCCTGATAGTCGTAGCCCTCGGGCATCTTCAGCGGGGTGAATCCGTACCCGGTGATGCCGAGGCGTGAGAACTGCTTGGCGTCGGTGCCGCCGGACATGCAGTACGCCACCGGGTGCCCCTCGGGCGCGAACTCCCGGATGGCGGCCCGCATGTTGGCGTAGGTCGGTGAGTCGAGCGGTGCCTCCAGGGCCCGCTCGTGGTGGGCGAACTCCCAGTCCACGTAGGGCCCGGTGAGCCGGTCGAGGGTGGCGCGGAACTCGTCCTCGCCGCCCGGGAGACAGCGTCCGTCGACGTACGCCACGGCCTCTCCCGGGATCACGTTGACCTTGTAACCGGCTTCCAGCATGGTCGGGTTGGCGCTGTTGCGCACGGTGGCCTCGACCAGCTTGGCCGCCGGGCCCAGCTTCTCCAGCAGCCCGTCGACGTCGTCGAAGTCCGGGTCGAAGCCGTAGAGCGCGGCGAGGTCGCTCAGGGCCGCCCGCACGGTCGGTGTGAGCCGCGTCGGCCACTCGTACTCGCCGATCCTCGTGATCGCGGCGGAGAGGCGGGTGACCGCGTTCTCCTTGTTCACCTTGGAGCCGTGCCCGGCCCGCCCGCGCGCGGTCAACTTCAGCCACGCCGTGCCGCGTTCACCGGCCGCGATCGGATAGATCTGCCGGCCGCTGCCGTCGTGGAAGGTGAACGCCCCCGACTCACTGACGCCCTCGGTGCAGCCCTCGAAGAGCCCCGCGTGCTCCTTGGCGAGGAACCCCGACCCGTCGGCGGCGCTGGCCTCCTCGTCGGCGGTGAACGCAATCACGATGTCCCGCCGGGGCCGGACGCCGTTGCGTGCCCAGTCCCGTACGACGGCCAGGATCATGGCGTCCATGTTCTTCATGTCGACCGCGCCGCGCCCCCAGACGACGCCGTCGCGGACCTCCCCGGAGAAGGGGTGCACGGTCCAGTCGTCGGCCTGCGCGGGCACGACGTCGAGGTGACCGTGGACGAGCAGCGCGTCGGCGCCGGGCTCCGTCCCCTCGATCCGCGCGACGACGTTCGTCCGCCCCTCGGTGCGTTCCAGCAGTACGGGTTCCAGCCCCGCACCGGCGAGTTGCTCGGCCGCGTACTCGGCGGCCGGCCGCTCCCGGCAGTCCCCGCCCCCGCGGTTGGTGGTGTCGATGCGGATGAGGTCGGAGGTGAACCGGACGACCTCGTCCAACGCCTGCTGGTCAGCCATACTGCTCCTCCACGGCGGCCGAGACGATCGTGGTGACCGCCTTGAAGGTACGAATGCCCTCGTACATGGTCTCGTTGGTGTACGCCACCTTCCGCTCGCCGATCCGCTCCACACCCGGCACGACGGTGGCGGCCATGGCGAGGTGCTCGGCGTCGAATTCGAGCGCGACGGTGAACGGCCCTGCCTGGACCGGTTCCTGACGGACCGTCAGCCGCGCGGCCTCCTTGGCGGCGGCCCGGATGTCGGCGGCGGTACGGGCCGGCGTACGGCACACGGCGGCGTACCGCGAGACATGGTCCTTGACGGCGACCTTCAACGCCTCGGGCGCGTACCCGAGGGCGTCCTCGCAGGCCACGTCGTCGCCGGTGACCAGGACGACGGGGACCCCGTACTCGGCGACGACATGCGCGTTCAGGAGCCCCTCGCTGGCGCGTACGTCGTTCAGCCAGACTCCGGTGATGGAGTTGGCGAGGTAGGTGTGGGCGAGGACGCCCTCCATGCCGGCGCCCGCGTGGTAGCCGACGAAAGCGATGCCGTCGACGTCTCCGTGCTGCACGCCCTCCACCATGGACAGGGACTTGTGCCGGCCGGTGAGCATCTGGGTGCGCTCGTCGAGGCGTTCGAGGAGCAGGTTGCGCATGGACCAGTGGGCCTCGTTGACCAGCACCTCGTCCGCGCCTCCGTCGTAGAAGCCCCGCACGGCCGCGTCGACGTCGGAGGTGAACATCGAGCGGCACCGCTCCCACTGCGGTGTCCCCGGCAGCACGTCGGCCGGCCAGGTGACGCCCGTGGCACCCTCCATGTCGGCGCTGATCAGGATCTTCATGGAGCGTCACGTTACGCGCCGAGGAAGGAACCTGCCACGAAGTGGTACGGAGGTTCAACCACTTTCCCGTCCTACCTGCGCCGCCAGGGCAGGACCTCCCGGTCGTGCTCGGCCGCGTCCATGCGCTGGAGCGCCGAGTTGATCGCCTCACCGACCTCAGCGAACTGACGCACCTGGTCACGGGTCAGCACGTCGAAGACCGCCCGGCGGACCGCCTCGACATGACCTGGGGCCGCCTGCTCCAGCAGCCGGCGCCCGCCCTCGGTGACCACCGCGAGCTGGTTGCGCCGGTTCGCGGGATCGTCCCGGCGCTCCACATATCCGGCCTCCTGAAGGCGGTTCACCGCATGGGTGAGCCGACTGCGGGTGATCTTCAGCCGCTCGGCCAGCTCGGACATCGTCAGTGACTGGCCCGGGAGCTCGGAGAGATGGGCAAGCAGGATGTAGTCGGTGTGCGGCACCCCCGCCTCCTGCCGCAACTGCCGGTTCAGGTAGTCGGAGAGCAACGTCGAGAACTCGACGTAGGCGAGCCAGGCCCGCCGCTCCTCGGCATCGAGCCAGCGTGGGGTCGTGGACATGCGCACAGCCTAGTCAGCCGGTGTCGGAGCACTCGCACCTACGACAACGGCATGACCTTGCGGTACGCGAACACCGCCGTCGCCGCGACCGCCACGTGCATCAGCAGCAGCGCCCCGACACCCCTCATCCCGCCGTCACCGAAGAGCAGGAAGTCGGGCACGAAGGACACCACGACGACGGTCGGCACCAGCCAACGCACCAGCGCCTCCGGGTCCTTGGACACCTTGCGCACGACGGCCCAGCCGATCGCGCCCGCCACCACCCCGACCGCCGTCAGGAAGATGTACGAGGACGCCTTCAGCGGCTCGAAGTCGTCGGGCGCGCCCGCGGCCAGGGCGAGCAGCGCGATCACCGTGTCCACCACGGAGGCCACCACGATCGCGGCCAGCACACCTCCCGCCACGACCAGCGGACCACGGCGGACGGCGACGGCATCAGAGGCAACGGACATGACCACTCCAGGGCAGGCGGCTGTGGAGAGACCTCCGGCACAACGATTGAAGTCTCAAACGAGAGTCTGGCCGAGTTCGTTTGAAACTTCAAGGTTCAGAGTGTGCGGCCGAAGAGGTCGAGCAGCGCCGCCCAGTGCCGTTCCGTCGCCTCGGCGCCGTACATCGCCGTGTCGGCCTGCGTGAAACCGTGGTGGGCACCGGCGTAGACCTCGCCGCGGTGGCGGACGCCGGCCGCGTTGAGGGCCTTGTCGAGGCGGTCGATCTGTTCGGCGGGGTTGGTGGAGTCCTGGTCGGCGTGGCCGAAGTACAGCTCGGCGGTGATGCGGTCGGCGAGCAGATGGGGGCTGTCGGGGGCGTCCGTGGCGAGGTAGGCGCCATGGAAGCCGGCCATCGCGGCGACACGGTCGGGGTGGGTGCCCGCGGTACGCAGGGCGAGTCCGGCACCCATGCAGTAGCCGGTGACGCCGGCCGGTCCCGCAGTGGTGAGCGGGGAGGAGGCGAGCCAGTCGAGGTAGGTGGCCGCGTCCCGCATGGCGCCCTCGGGGGTCAGTGACAGCGCGGCCGGGCGCAGGGCCGCGAGCAGCTCCGGGCGCTCAACAGGGTTGATGAACGCGGGCAGTTCGACCAGGGGCGCCCGGCCCGCGCGGTAGAAGACGTTCGGGACCAGGACCGTGTAGCCGGCCGCGGCGAGCCGGTCGGCCATCGACTTCAGATGCGGGCGCAGTCCGAAGCCGTCCATGTAGAAGAGGACGGCGGGATGCGGGGCGCCGTCGGCCGGGGCGGCCAGATAGGCGTCGGCGGTGCCGTCCTCGGTGGGGATGTCGACGGACGAGCTCTGCACGGCGATGTCGTTCACGATGGCGCGCCTCCATGTCATATGTGAAACTCAGTGTCACGTTAGCCATCAGGTGTCAGACCCGCAAGCAAGGACCGTCGACGCTAGGATCGCCAGGTGAGCGAAGCGGCACGCGGCAGTACGAGGGAGATCGCCAGGGCGGCCGTGCGTGCCGAACTCACCCGGGTGGCACTGGAGTTGTTCCGCCGGGACGGGTTCGCCCAGGTCACCCTGGACGACCTCGCGTCCGCCGCCGGGGTCTCCCGCAGCACCTTCCTGCGCTACTTCGGCACCAAGGAGGACGCGGTCCTCGCCGCCTTCGACGGCTCCGACCGGCGGCTCGCCGACGCCCTGCGCGCCCGCCCGGCCGACGAGGACGACTGGACGGCGCTGCGCCGGTCCCTGGACACCGTGATCGTCCGCTACCGGCAGGACCCGGCGGGCTCGCTGGCGACGACCCGGCTGGTCCGGGAGACGCCGGCACTGCGCGCCCGGAACCTGGAGAAGCAGTACACCTGGCGCCCCGCACTGGAGGCGGCCCTGGCCGAGCGGGCCGGTGCCGAACGGCCCACGCTCGCCCAGTCGGTGCGCGCGGCCGCCGCCCTGGACTGCCTGAACGTCGCCCTCGACCACTGGCTCGCCTCCGACGGCGAACTCGACCTGGTGCGACTGCTCGACGAAGCGTTCGCGGCACTCGCCCCGCGCCGGGGCCACTAGGCCGTCGCCTGCGGCTCCGAACCGGCCACCCGCAGCACCCAACCCCTCCCCCATGGCGTGAGCTTGACCTTTTTTGCTGTGCGTTGACAAAGCCCGGGAGCTTGTATTTAGGTAAGCCTTACCTAATTTCGCACCACCGAGAACCACCGCCGAGAACCACCGCTGCGAAACCTCGCCGAGAAAGGTGTGCTCCTCGTATGAGAGCCGTTCCCTCCGCAAGAACCGCCGCCCGCGCGACCGTCGCCGTCGCCGCCTCCGCCGCCCTGACCCTGGGCCTGGCCGGCTCCGCCTCCGCCGCCACCTCGACCCGCACGGTCACCGACGCGGGCACGACGTACAACCTGTCGCTCACCGCCCCCGCGACGGCCGCCGCCACCGGCCAGACGATCACCGTCTCCGGCTCCGGCTACAACACGGGCCAGGGCGTGTACGTCAGCCTCTGCGTGGTCGACGGGGCGCAGGGCGCGAGCAAGCCCACCCCTTGTCTCGGCGGCCAGGACGAGTCCGGCACCACCGGCGCCTCGCACTGGGTCAACAACACCTTCGGCGGGCTCTTCGCCAACAGCTCCAAGTTCGGCACCGGCGGCACCTTCAGCGTCTCGATCTACGTGAAGGCGACCCTGGAGGACGGCAGCGTCTGCGGCGAGGACGTCACCTGCGCCGTGGTCACCCGCGCCGACCACTTCGACAGCGAGGACCGCAAGTACGACGTCCACGTCCCGATCACCTTCCAGTGACGCGCGTCCCTCACAAGGGCCCGGCGGCGCTCCTCGGCGCCGCCGCGCTCGTGACCGCCTCGCTCGCGACCGGGTCGGCCGCCCGGGCCGCCGACACCCCGAGGACCGCGACCGGCCGCGCCGGCCAGCAACTCACCGTCTCCGCCACGGCGGACCTGGCCCCCGAGGGCGAGACCGTCCAGGTCACCGGCGCGGGCTACGACGAGACCAAGGGCATCTACGTCGCCCTCTGCAAGGACAACGGCGACGACCGTGTGCCCGGCCCGTGCGTCGGCGGCGCCGACACGAGCGGGGGCGCCGGCGCCTCCAAGTGGATCGTTCCCGACGGTGACCCGAACGAAGGTGAACTCGCCCTCGCCTACGGCCCCGGCGGCACCTTCGACGTCCAACTCGCCGTCAAGGCGAAGGACTCCAGCGTCGACTGCGCCCAGGTCGCCTGCTCGGTCGTCACCCGCGTCGACCACCGCGGCACCGGCGACCGCTCGCAGGACGTCCGCATCCCGGTCGTCTTCGCGGGTCAGACCCCGGACGACGGAGGAGACGGCGTCGACGTGCCCGCGGGCACCGTCAGCTACGCGAGAACGGCCGAGTTCACCACCGCGGGCCGGCCCCAGGACCTGCTCCTGCATCCCGACTCCGGGAAGCTGTACGTCGGTTCGGCGGACATCCCCGACACGGCCGACGTCAACGAGCGGGGCCTGTACGTCCTCGACGCGGCCGACGGCAAGGTGCTCTCGCACATCGCGCAGGCGCCCGGCTCCACCGGCGCGCTCGCTGCCCGTGTCGTCCCGCTGATCATCGCCCCGCTGTCCGGCGACGGCGTGGTCTTCCACTACCCGTTGCGCGGCATCGGCTTCGCCAAGGACGGCGACACGGCCGCGCGAGGCGTCTGGCTCACCGGCACCACGGTCACCGGCGCCGGTCCCGGCACCGAGGCGGACACCGTGCTGGTGGCCCAGGGCCCGGCCCTGTCCGAGGTCGAGACGGCCACGGGCAAGTTCCGGCGCACGGTCACCCTCGACGGCGGCTCCGCCCTGGGCGTGGATTCCGCGCACGCGGCCGCCTGGTCCGCCGGAGCCTCGGGCGGCCAACTGCGCCGCGTCGACACCGGCTCCTTCACCGTGACCGCCACGGCCCAACTCCCGGACGCCTACGTCACGTTCCTCGAAGCCGACCCGGCGACCGGCAACGTCTGGGTGGGCAGCGGGACTTCGGTGCTCGTCTTCGACAAGGACGCCGAACTGCTGGCCACGTTGGAGGGCCGGGACCGGCCCACCGCGCTGGCCTTCGACCGGGCGACCGGGCGGGCGTTCGTGCTCCGCGAGGACTTCGGCAACGCCGACGACGGCGCGGACAACGTGGGCTCCCTGGAGGTCTACGACACCGCGAAGTTCGAGCGGACGACCGAGCCGGTGGCGCTGCCGGGCAGCCGCGCGGATGCCGACGCGGGCATCGTCGTCACCCCCGGCGGAGGCACGGTCTACGTGACCGACCAGGCCGAGAGCAAGGTGCTGCGCCTGGACCGGCGGATGTCCCCGAAGGTGCTGCGCGCCCCGGCCGACCGGTCCGCCGAGGTGGGCGACGAGGTCACCTTCGTCGCCACCGCCGAGGGCATCCCGGAGCCGACCGTGCGCTGGCAGGTCAGCGGCGACGAGGGACAGACCTGGAGCGTGGTCGAGGGCGCGACGCAGACGTCGTACACCTTCATCGCTCGGGCCGAGCAGGACGGTTACCGCTACCGCGCCGAGTTCACCAACGCCGTCGGCACCACGCGCACGACGCCGGTCACCCTCACGGTGACCGAGCCGGACGACGGGGGCGACGGCGGGGCGGACGGCGGCACGGGAGACCCGGGTGACACCGGCGGCGACGGCGGGACGGACGGCGGCAGCAGCGGGTCCGGGAGCTCCGGGTCCGGAGGTTCCGGCTCGGCTTCCGGCTCCGGAGGCGGCGACTCGGGTACGACGACCGGCGGCGCCGGGAGCACCACGGGCGGCACCTCCGTCTCCGGGGCCACCGGCGCGACCACCTCCGGCGGCAGCCTCGCCGCCACCGGCGTCGGCGCGCTCACCGCCGCCGCACTCGCCGCGGCCCTGCTGGGCACGGGGTGGGCGGCATACCGCCGCGGACGCACCGCCGACTGACCTGTCCGGGATCAACTGACCCGTCCGGTCTCAACCCGCCCACCGCGCAAGCGAGTCCGCCCTTCGGCAGCACCGTCCCGAAGGGCGGACTCACCTCACGAATAGGTCGCTCGCCTCAGATCGACACCGCGACCGCGTTGAACGTCGTCTCCGGCGTCTGCGGGCTGGTGAAGCGGGCGTTGACGAGATACAGCCGGTCGCCGAACTGCGCGGCCGTGGTGGGCACGTCGAAGCGGGGGTCGGTGATCGTGCGGCGCAGCGTGGCCGTCGTGGCCTTGGCGTCGAGGTCGAACACGCTGATCAGGTTGAGGCGGTTCTGGATCACGTACAGCGTGCGGCCGATGCGCCAGAGGCCGTCGCCCGCCGCGACCGAGTCCGCGCCGACCAGGGCTATCTCGGTGGCGTACCCGGTCCTGACGCTGACGTTGTAGAGCTTGCCGGGGGTGCTGCTGACGACGATCAGGGCGCGGCCGTCGGGGGCGCCCACGATGCCGTTGGCGTTGTTGACATCGGGGGTCTGCACCCAGTCGCCGGTGAGCGGGAGCGTGCGGATGCTGCCGTCGCAGCCGCGCGGTACGCCGTAGAGGGCGGCGGCGCGCGAGTCGGTGAACCAGGCGCGGTCACCGAGCAGGGTGACGTCGTTGATGAAGTGGCCGGTGGCTTCGCTGAGTTGGTGGGTGGCGACGACCTCGCCGGTGCGGGAGTCGTGGACGCGGGCGACTCCGGTGTTGCCCGCGACGTACAGCAGGCCGTCCTGGTCGAGCTTCAGGCCGACGGCGACCTGGCCGGTGGCGCCCGCGTACAGGACCTGACCCTCGCCGGTGCGCAGGTCGGTGCGGTAGATCGCGCCGTTGGCCCGCGAGCCCATGTACGCGTAAGGCTTGCGGCCGATGGCGATGCCCTCGGGGAGCCAGCCGTTGGGGAGGGGGAACTCCGTCGGCCAGGCCGCTCTGGTGCCGGCGGTGGCCGTGCCGGTGCCGGCCGCCACCGCGAGGGTGGCCAGGGCGGCTCCGCCGAGCAGGGCCCGCCGGGACGGGTGGGGGTGGTTCGGGGTCATGGGCTCGGGCCTCCGTGAGGTGGGGAGAGGGGACGCGGCGAACTCGACATCTGTACGAACCTTGAGGACCCGATGACCCGGCCTTGGCCGAGGTTTCGAATCCTGTTCGTAGCAAACGAACCGCCGGACGCCGGAGTTCCCCCGCGCCCCACCCTCAACTCACAAACGCCTTCCCGTCACGAAGGGCGCCCCCTCAGTCCGGGCGACCGGCGACCAGCCACTTCGAGGGCAGCTCGATACGCGTCCCCTCGGGCGTGAACTCCGTGGTGGTGAGCGGGAGTTCACCGCTCGCGATGATGGTGAGACCGGCCGAGCGCACATACGCGGGCACGGCGTCGTCGGACACCTCGCCGGGTGCGATGCCGTGCCGGAAGATCGGGGCGAGCTTGGGCGGCGGGCCCTCGGGGCTCTGGGCCAGGCCCAGCAGCACGGGCTTGGCCCGCTCGGAGAGTTCGACGAGGAAGACCCGGCCGCGCTCGCCGACCAGCGTGGCGATCCCGTCCACCAGCGCCTGCCGGTCCTCCGGGTCGGCCTGGTGGAGGACCCCGCGCATGTAGACGTTGGTGTCGCCGAGTTCGGCGTGCAGCGTCTCGGTCTCGTCCTTCTCCATGGCGTCGAGCACCCGGTACGTCGCCTGTCCCGCGGGGTCGGCGTGCTGGGCGTGCTCGACGGCCGCCTCCGACAGATCGGCGCCGACGACGCGCGGGAAACGGTCGGCGAGGAACCGGGTCTGGGTGCCGTTGCCGCAGCCCAGGTCCACCATGACCAGGCCGGGGTCGGTCACGTACGGCTCGAAGAGCGCCAGGTGCAGTCCGGCGGTCAGGGGCGGTTCCGCGTCCCAGAAGACCGCGCCCTGTTCCTCCGGAGCCTCGCGCCAGAAGCCCTCCCAGGCCTCCCGGTAGCGACTCGTCACACTCATGCCCAACTCCCCAGGATGTGAAGGCCGTCCGCCGCAAGTGACGGGCGAGTACGGTCTATCGCGCCCTGGTCATGGCTACAAGCGCGCGGCGCATACCTTCACTCCGCATTCGACGGACGCACTCCCCCTGTGCGCCTCTCGCGCCCCAGGCGCCGATCAGCGGCGCGGCAGCGTCAGTTCGAACCAGACCGTCTTGCCGCTCTGCGTCCGGCTGGTGCCCCACTCGCGCGCGAGGGTGCTGACGACCCGCAGCCCGCGCCCGAGCTCGTCGGTCTCGCCGGCACTGAGCAGGTTGGGCAGCTCGTGGTCGTCGTCCTCGACTTCGCACAGCAGGGTGTCGCCGCGCACCAGGCGCAGGGCGACCGGGCGGCGGTGGGAGTGCCGTACGGCGTTGGTGACCAGCTCGCTGACCATCAGGCAGGCGTTGTCGGCGAGTTTGGCGAGCCCCCACTCATGGAGCTGTTCCCGCACGGCGGTCCGGGCGCGGCCGACCTCGACCGGGTCGAGGGAGAGCCGCCACTCGGCGACGTCCTCGGGCTCAACTCCGTTGAGCCGGGCCATCAGCAGGGCCACGTCGTCCTTGCGGCCGCCCGTGACGTTCAGTGCACGGATGATCGTGTCGCAGGCCTCGTCCATGGAGGCGGCCGGGTGGGCGGCGGACTCCGAGAGCGCCGCGAGCCCGACACCGATGTCCTCGCCGCGCACCTCGACCAGACCGTCGGTGCACATCACGAGCCGGTCGCCGGGCTCCACGCGCACGCGTACCGCCTCGAAGGGCACCCCACCCACGCCGATCGGCGCTCCGGTCGGCAGGTCGAGCAGCTCGCTGCGGCCGTCCTCGGCACGGACCAGGACGGGCGGGATGTGACCGGCGTTGGCGATGTGCAGTTCGCTCGCGATCGGGTCGTACACGGCGTACAGACAGGTCGCGAGGTACGTGTCGCCGAGGCGCTGGGCGAGGTCGTCCAGGTTGCGCAGCAGTTGCGCGGGCGGCAGGTCCAGGGCGGCCATGGTCTCCACGGCCGTCCGCAACTGGCCCATCATCGCGGCCGAGTTGAGCCCGTGGCCCATGACGTCACCGACCACCAGGGCGGTGCGGGCACCGGGCAGCTTGACGGAGTCGAACCAGTCGCCGCCGACGCGTCCCAGGAGCGTGCCGGGCAGATAGCGGGTGGCGATGTCGCAGCCCGCCATGCGCGCCGGGATGACCGGCAGCATGCTGTCCTGGAGCGTCTCGGCGACGTTCTCCTGGTAGGTGTACATGCGCGCGTTGTCGAGCACGAGGCCCGCGCGGGCGGCCAGTTCGGCACCGGTGACCCGGTCCATGTCGTTGAAGACGGGCCGCTCCGGGTGACGCAGCAGGATCATGAACCCGAGGACCACGTTGCGGGCCTTGAGCGGTACGACCAGCATCGAGCGGTTGGTGATCAGCGGCCGGATGTCCCGCTTCTCGAACTGCGAGGCGATGGCGTGGCCCATCTCCTCGCTGATCCGCGGCACCAGGACGGGCTCACCGCTGGTCATGCACTGGAAGAACGGCGTGTGCGCCGGGAACGGCATGGCCTCGCCGACCGGCACGACGTCGTCCCAGCGGCCCGGCTCATCGGTGTGTTCGAGAGCGACCCGGTGCCACATGGTGGTCGTGTCCGGTACGCCGTCGGGGAACCCCTCGCCCGCGACGACCTGTTCGCGCAGATAGGTGCCGGCCACGTCCGTGAAGCGCGGCACGACGGCTCTGCTGACCTCGACGATGGTGCGGGTCAGGTCGAGGGAGGTGCCGATGCGACCGCTGACCTCGTTCAGGAACTCCAGGTGTTCGCGGACGGCCGCGTACTCCAGGTCCTCGGCCTCGTCGGCCGCGTCCTGCGGCGTGGGCAGCCCCTCGGCCACCGCCAGGGCCGCCCGCTCGCGCCGGGCCCTGCGCTCCGCGCGCCGGGGCACGCCCCAGTCGGGGGTGACGGGCACCCGGTCGTTCTGGCTGAACTCCAGGACGGGATAGCCCAGTTCGAGGATCTGCGCGACGATCCGGGCGCTTTCGTCGACGCTCATGCTGGGCAGGATCTCGGGCAGCCTGCGGGCCAGCTCCTGGGCGCCGGGGAAGTCGGTGTGCAGGGCGAAGCCGGGCGCGATCCGCTCGTAGGCCATGTCGAGCTCGGGGTCGTCGGGCCGCAGCCCGCCGGTGTCCGCGCCGAGCACGAGCAGCCGTTCCTTGCCCGGGCCCACCAACGGGTAGGCCCACCACAGGACGTCGACGCGGTCCCGCTCGGGGACGGTGAGCCGGGCGCGGCCGGCGGCCGGGTAGGAAAGGCCGCCGTCGAGGGAGGACTCCAGGCCGGGGCCGAGTCCGTCGTAGTCGGCGTACGTCCCGTACGGCGTGACGTCCTGCTCCTCCGGCAGCGCGCCGGAGACGGGCAGCAGGTCGACCGCCGCGTGTCCGATCGCGTCCTCCTTGGGGACGCCGAAGAGACGGCGTGCGCCGGAACTCCAGTGGGACACGAGGCCGTCGCGGTCGACCACGACGACGGCCAGCGGCACACGGCCGACCGCGGTGTCCTCCACCGCTCCGCCCCCGGCTCCGCGGCTGGGAGGTGCTTCCCTCTCGGTGCCACGGTCCATGACCCAGGCCCTCTTTTCCCCACGGCTCCGCAAGATCTGTCCGCCGCCACCACCGTACGGCGCTGTTCGGTGGTGATGTGCGGCAACGGGGGAATTGGTGGCACGCGGGCGCACCGGTTCGAGGACGTGCGCCGGAAAGGCACGCCGGGGGCGCTCAACCCCCGCGCCCGTTCGGCCGGTTCGACCGCCCCGGCCGCTGAAGCCGAGTCAGTCCTCGTGTCCCAGTTGCAGGTCCCGCTCAGTACGCCCGCCGCCGGCGACCTGGAGCACGGTGGCGACCGGCGGGTAGCCCGCGGCGATCACCGTGTACTCGCCGGAGGACAGGTCGACGAACCGGAACGTTCCGTCGGCTCCCGTGGTGAGCGTGTCCACCACGTTGCCGGCCGCGTCGAGCAGTGTCACGCGCGCGTCCTCGACGGGCCGGCCGCCGCTGGCCCGCACCGTGCCGCGCAGCACGGCGCCGCCCGCGAGTTCGATGTCCTGGCGGGTCTCCCGGGAGGCCTGCACGCTGACGGGCAGGGCGGCCGGGCGGAACGCGGGGGCGCTGGCGGCGAGGGTGTACTCGCCGGCCACCAGCTCGGTGATGACGTAGCCGCCCTCGCGCCCGCTGCGGGTGCTGGCCACGACCTCGCCGTGCACGTTGGTGAGGGTGACCGCGGCCTCCCGTACGGGTGTGCCGTCGGCGGTGACCACGCTGCCCGCGAGACGTTCGGCGCCACCGAGGACGACGTCGAGTTCGACGGGCCGCTCGCCGACAGTGACGGAGACCGCCTGCGGCTGATGGCCGCCGGCCGCGGCGATCAGGACGTACGCCCCCGAACCGGGCGTGGACAGCGCGTACCGCCCGTCCTCGCCGCTCGCGCCCCGCCCGATCTGCTGCCCGGTCACGTCGATGAGCGTGAGCGCGGCCCGCGGCACGACGGTCCCGTCGGGGTGCTGCACCGTGCCGCAGACCGGGATTCCGGCCGCGTAGGACGAACGCGCCTGCGGGATCGGGGCGTTCACGGGCACTGTCTCCGTTTCGGCGGCGTTGTGGGACACCAGCGGTTTCTCCTTGAGGAAGAAGGCGATGAGCAGGCCGAGGACGAGCACCGGCACGAGGTAGAGGAAGATCCGGGGCATCGCGTCGGCGTACGCCGCGATGTAGTCGTCGCGCAGCGCCGGGGGCAGCGCGTGGACGAGCTGCGGGGTGAGGGACTCCGGGTCGGGCAGCTGGGATCCCGCGCGCGTGGAGAGCCGCTCGGCGAGGGAGTCGGCGAGCCGGTCGGCGAAGAGCGTGCCGAAGATCGCGGCTCCTACGCTGCCGCCGATCTGCCGGAAGTAGTTGTTGGCGCTGGTGGCGGTGCCGAGGTCGGCGGGGCGCACGGAGTTCTGCACGGCCAGCACGAGCACCGGCATCACCATGCCGATGCCCGTGCCCAGGACGGCCATCCAGATGCTGTACTGCAGCCGGGACGTGTCGACTTCGAGGCGGGACAGCAGCCACATGCCGACGGCGGACAGGGCGCTGCCGAGCACGGGGTAGATCCGGTAGTGCCCGGTGTGGCTGATGAGTTGGCCCGCGATGATCGAGGCGCCGACGATGCCGCCCATCATGGGGAGCATCAGCAGGCCCGACTCGGTGGCGGTGGCCCCGTCGACCATCTGCAGGAAGGTCGGCAGATAGCTGGCGGCGCCGAACAGCGCGACGCCGATCACCAGGCCCACCAGACCGGTGACGTTGAAGACGGAGTCCCTGAACAGCCGCAGCGGGATGAGGGGTTCGGCCGCGAAGTGCTCGGCGACCAGGAAGAGGACGGCGGCGGCCACGGCGCCCGCGGCCAGTCCGAGGATGACGCGCGAGTCCCAGGCGTACTCGGTGCCGCCCCAACTGGTCAGCAGGACAAGGCAGGTGGAGGCCGCGGCGAGCAGGAGCGCGCCGAGGACGTCGAGGCGCGGCTTGGTCTGCGGCTTCGGGAGCTTGAGGACGACGGTGACGACGGCCAGGGTCAGCAGGCCGAAGGGCACGTTGAAGTAGAAGCACCAGCGCCAGGTGAGGTGGTCGGTGAAGTAGCCGCCGAGCAGCGGTCCGGCGACCGAGGCGAGGCCGAAGGCGGCGCCGATCAGGCCCATGAAGCGGCCGCGCTGCCGGGGCGGCACGATGTCCGCGATGATCGCCTGGACACCGATCATCAGGCCGCCGGCGCCGACGCCCTGGACCGCGCGGAAGGCGATCAGCTGGTCCATCGTCTGCGCCCGGCCCGCGAGTGCGGAGCCGATGACGAAGACGACGATGGCGAACTGGAAGACGCCCTTGCGGCCGAGCAGGTCACCGAGCTTGCCGTAGATCGGCAGTCCGACGGTGGAGGTGAGCAGATAGGCGGTGATCGCCCAGGACATCTTGTCCAGGCCGTGCAGCTCACCGACGATCTTCGGGAGCGCGGTGGCGACGATCATCTGCTCAAGGGCCGCGAGCAGCAGCGCGAGCATCAGTCCGAGGAAGACCAACCGGACCCGGCGCGGGCTCAGTTCGGCGGCACCGGCCGCCGCGGGGAGGTGGCTCTCCGCTGCCGCCACGACCGGTTCGTCCCGTACCAGAGTCGTCCCGCCCACCTACCGCTCCCCTCGTCGCACCGCCGCACAATTGCCGCTTAAGGCGACAACTGCCAGCAAGCACGACGAGTTACGGCAGACCGGCCCCACGAGTGGAGATCCACTCGAACCGGTGAGGGGCGTCAACACCCCCGGGACGCCGGGGACTTGCCCGACGCGGGGGGACCTGCTCGACGCGGAGGCCTACTTCTCGACCTCGGTGGCCAGCTTCTCCAGGATCGCGTCGTAGATCCTGCCGAGGCCCTTCGGCGCGAAGGTCTTCTCGAAGAAGCCGCCGATGCCGCCGGCGCCGTTCCAGACGGTGCTCACGACGACGCGGGACTTGCCCTCGCCGGCCGGGGTGACCCGCCAGGTGGTGACCATCGAGGAGTTGCGGTCCTTCTCGACGAGCTCGCCGTCGGTGGGCTCGCTCACCTCCAGGAGGCAGTCCCGGATCCGCTTGCTGGTCGCCTGGAGCTTCCAGTGGACGAGGGTGCCCTCGCCGTCACCGCCCTCACGTACCTCGTACTCGCTGAACTGCTCGGGCAGCACCTTCGCGCGCGTGCCGCTGTAGTCGGCGAGCGCGTCGAACACCGTCTCCGCGTCCGCCGCGACGATGCGCTCCGTAGTGGCCTCGACCTGCGCCATCGATTTCCTCCAGGACCTGGGTTCTCGGTGTCGGGGCAAGCCAACCACCCCCGCGCACGGCCGCCCAAATCGGGGGCCCGAGGCCTTCGAGGCGATCAGAAAGAGCACTTGCACAGTAATTCGAACAAGTGTTTCACTCTGGGGGCAGGCCCACCCAAGGAGGCGTCATGCGCTGGGAGAACCTCACCGTGGAATCCGGCGGCCACAGCCGGCCGAGCGATGCCGCACTGTTCGGTGCGGACGCGGTGATCACCCGTACCTTCGACACCCCCGAGTTCCGCGGGATCACCTTCCACGAGGTGCGCGCCCGCTCGATCATCAACCGGGTGCCGGGGGCCTCCCGAATGCCGTTCGAGTGGACGGTGAACCCCTATCGCGGCTGCTCACACGCGTGCGTGTACTGCTTCGCCCGCAAGACGCACAGCTATCTGGACCTGGACACGGGGATCGACTTCGACTCCCAGATCGTGGTCAAGACGAACGCCCCGGAGCTGCTGCGCCGCCAGCTCGGCTCGCGCCGCTGGCAGGGCGACCACATAGCGATGGGCACCAACGTCGACTGCTACCAGCGCGCCGAGGGCCGCTACGGCCTGATGCCGGGGATCATCTCCGCGCTGCGCGACCACGCCAACCCCTTCTCGATCCTGACGAAGGGCACGCTGATCCTGCGCGACCTCGATCTGCTGCGGCAGGCCGCCGAGGTGACCGACGTGGGCATCTCCGTCTCGGTCGGCTTCACCGACCCCGAGCTGTGGCGCACCGTGGAGCCGGGCACGCCCGCCCCGGAGCGCCGCCTGGACGTCGTCCGCGCCCTCGCCGAGCACGGCATCGACTGCGGGGTCCTGATGGCCCCCGTGCTCCCGTTCCTGAGCGACGACCCGGCCCAACTGCGCGCCACCGTGCGCGCGATCGCCGCCTCCGGAGCCTCCTCGGTCACACCCCTGGTGCTGCATCTGCGCCCCGGCGCCCGCGAGTGGTACATGGCCTGGCTCGCCCAGCACCACCCGTATCTCGTGCGCCGCTACGAGCGGCTGTACGCGGACGGCGCGTACGCCCCGAAGTGGTACCAGCGCCGGATCACCCGTCAGGTCCACGAGCTGGCCCAGGAGTACGGGATCGGCCCCACGCGCGCGGGGATGCCCCGCCGGATCACGCCCCCTGAGCAGGTCGAGGAGCCGGTGTCCGAGCCGACCCAACTCTCGCTGATCTGAGAGCGTTCGAGCGCATCCCTCGATCCGATCGGGTCAAGTATCGGCAGAACGCGTTCTTCCGGTGCGCCTTTCCGGGACGATGCGGCGAGGACCACGAGCCCCGCGGTCCGAAACCCTCCGTCCTGGGAGGACTCCATGAGAAAACGCGCAGCAGTACTCTGCGGCGTCGCCGTCGTGGTGGCCGGAACCTTCACGGCCGTCCCCGCCGACGCGAGCGCCCCGAGCGCGGCGACCGCTCCCGCCGCGAAGCTCACCTGGAAGAAATGCGGCACCACCGACTATCCGACGCTCCAGTGCGCGTCCCTCAAAGTGCCCCTCGATCACGCGAACCCGCACGGCAAGCAGATCACCCTCGCCCTCTCGCGCGTGCCGCACACCGCGAGCAAGAGCCAGGGCCCTCTGCTGGTCAACCCCGGCGGTCCCGGCGGCAGCGGCCTCTCGCTCGCCGGCTTCGTCGCGTCCTCGCTGCCCAAGGCGGTGGCGTCCCAGTACGACGTCATCGGCTTCGACCCGCGCGGGGTCGGCGCCAGCAAGCCGGCCCTGGACTGCAAGCCGGGCTACTTCAACCCGGTGCGCCCGGACTCCGTGCCGAGCACGCCCGCCCTTGAGAAGGCCAACCTGCAGCGCGCCAAGTCCTTCGCCGCCGCCTGCGGCAAGAAGTACGCGAGCCTGCTGCCGTACATCGACACGATCAGCGCCGTGCGGGACATGGACTCGATCCGGGCCGCACTCGGCGCCAAGAAGATCAACTACTTCGGTTACTCGTACGGCACCTACCTGGGCGCGGTCTACGCGAAGCTCTTCCCGGAGCGCGTGCGGCGCCTGGTCCTGGACTCGATCGTCGACCCCACGGGCGTGTGGTACGACGACAACATCGGACAGGACTACGCCTTCAACGACCGCCAGCGCGCCCTGATGGCGTGGATCGCCAAGTACGACTCGACGTACAAGCTCGGCACCGATCCGGAGAAGATCGAGGCCAAGTGGTACGCGGCGCGCAAGGCGCTGGCCAAGAAGCCGGCGGGCGGCAAGGTGGGCGCCTCGGAGTTCGAGGACACCTTCATCCCGGGCGGCTACTACAACGGCTACTGGCCCTACCTGGCCGAGGCGTTCGCGGCGTACGTGAACGACAAGAACGCCGATCCGCTGGTCGAGGCGTACGAGAACTTCGCCGCGATCGACGCCTCCGGGGACAACGGCTACAGCGTCTACACCGCGGTGCAGTGCCGTGACGCCTCCTGGCCGCGCGACTGGAACCAGTGGCGCAAGGACAACTGGGCGGTGTACGACAAGGCGCCCTTCATGGCCTGGAACAACGCCTGGTACAACGCGCCGTGCGCGTTCTGGCCGACGGACACCAAGCGCCCGATCAACATCGCCAACGGCAAGCTGCCGCCGGTGCTGCTGTTCCAGGCGACCAACGACGCGGCCACCCCGTACGAGGGCGGCGCGACGGTCCACCGACTGCTGGCCGGCTCCAGTTTCGTGGTCGAGCAGGGCGGCGGGAACCACGGCATCACGCTGAGCGGGAACACCTGCCTGGACAAGTACCTGGCGGACTACCTGAGCACCGGCAAGGTGCCACGCGGTCACGGCGAGGTCGACGCGGTCTGCCAGAAGCTGCCGGACCCGGCACCGCTGAGCTCCGCGGCGGCGACGAAGTCCACCCGCGGTTCGACCCTGCACGGCCTGGTCGGCTTCCGCGGCTGAGCACCCACCTGTTCGGTCAGCCGGACATGAGGCCCCGTCGGGGGCGGAGATCCACGTTGTCAGACCCATGGTCCACGATGGACGCATGAGTGAGACGACCAGGATTCCCGCCCCCGACGGGGTTTTCCCCGCCGCCCAGTACAGCCACGTCGTCATCGGCACCGGCCGCTTCGTCGCGATCTCCGGCCAGCTCGCCCTCGACGAGTACGGCAAGCTCGTCGGCGAAGGCGACGCCGAGGCCCAGGCGCGCCAGGTCTTCGAGAACCTCCGCCGCTGTCTGTCCGCGGCCGGCGCGGCCTTCGACGACGTCGTCAAACTCACCTACTTCGTCACGGACATGGCCCACATGCCGGCGATCCGCGCGGCCCGCGCCGCCCACATACCCGACGACCGCCTCCCGGCCGCCTCGGCGGTCCAGGTCGCGGCGCTGGTCCGGCCGGAGTTCCTGATGGAGGTCGAGGCGTTCGCGGTCGTGGCCGAGTGAGCGCACCTGCGACCGGTCTTCAGGCCCGGGACATGACGCTCGCCGACTGCGATCCGGTCGCCGAGATCCGCGTCCGCGGCTGGCGCAGCGCCTACCGAGGGCTCATACCGCAGTCGTACCTCGACGCGATGAGCGTGCCGAAGGACGCCGACCGCCAACGCGCGCGCCTGCTCCAGGGCGACGGCACCGTGGTGAACGTCGTGGCCGAGCAGGACGGCAAAGTCGTCGGCTGGGCCTGCCACGGCCCCTACCGGGACGGTGAAGTGCCCGCCGGGGGCGTCGAGTTGTACGCGATCTACGTGGACCCGGACCACCAGGGCACGGGCGCCGGACGCGCGCTGCTCGACGAGTCGGTACGGCGGTGCGTGGCGGCCGGGGACAAACGGATGTACCTCTGGGTCCTCGAAGGGAACGCGCCCGCCCGGCGCTTCTACGAGCGCGCCGGATTCCGGGCGGACGGCACGGAGGAGCCTTTCGAAGTGGACGGGGTCGAGGTGCCGGAAGTGCGGTACGCGCGAGACCTCGCCGTCTGATCCGACGTCAGCGCTGCCTCGGAATCCGCCCCAGCGCCCCCACCGCCGCCTCCGCGAGCGCCGGATGGGCCAGCGCCTCGGTGAGTACGGGCCGGGCGCGGGCGTCCGCCAGGCTGCCGAGCCCCTCCACGCACGCGAGAGCCACGCGCCGGTACGGGTCGTGCGGGCGCAGCCGTCGCTCCAGCGTGGTGATGAGGGCGGGCACGGACTCGGGGGCACGCAGTTCGGTCAGCAGCCGGATCGGGTGCAGGGCGTAGGCGACGCGCAGTTCGTTGGTGGCGAGGGCGGCCGCCGCGCGGGCGGTGCGTGGGTCGCCGAGCCGGGCCAGGGCGTAGGCCGCGGAGGCGCAGCGCTGCGGGTCACGGTGGTTCAGGAACAGGACGAGGGACTCGAAGGCCCGCCGGTCGCCCGCGAGTCCGAGCTTGAACGCGGTCAACTCCCTGGCCCACAGCGGCTGTCCGGGCTCGGTGAGCGCGGCGGCCAGCGCGTCGGGGTCCTCGGTCACCACGAGCCGGTCGTACCCGGCGGACGCTCCCGCCTCCGTCCGTAAACGCTCCGTGAGCGATCGCAACTCTTCGTCCATGACACCGAGCGTAGGGGCGCCCGCGATCTCTCGGGACCTACATCACAAAGACGGACAACCACGAGAATCGGACAGGGGCTGGCGCGCTCGTTACTCACGGGTTAAGCTCAGACGAGCGAGTTACCCACTCGCGGTATTCCTTGCGGTGGCCTGGTGACGCAGCCGCCGTGAGAGCAAGCGGTTCGGTGCTCAACGCACCGCGGTACGACCCGGCTTGGGACAGGGCCGGTCGCTCTTCACCGTTTTCCGGGCGTGTGCGCTCGTAGCCCGTAACACCCGCACTCCTCACGCACTCGGTGCGCCACCGGTCCGGCTTCGGCCCGGTTCTCTCGGCGCACCCGGGCGTGCTCCCAGTCGTCACCCCTCATTCCTGGAGTCCCGCGATGGCCACTCCCCTGTCCCACACCCCTCTCTCCCCGATCAAAACCGTCGCCGTCATCGGCCTCGGCACGATGGGCACCGGCATCACCGAGGTCCTGGCCAAGGCCGGCCGCGAGGTCGTCGGCATCGACATCAGCGAGGCCGCGACCGCGCAGGCCGTCGCCGCCCTGGAGACCGCCACCGCCCGCGCCGTGACGCGGGGCCGGCTGACCGAGCCCGAGCGCGCCGAACTGCTCGCCCGGGTCCGCACCTCCACCGACCTGCGGGCCGCGGCCGACGCCGATCTCGTCATCGAGGTGGCGCCGGAGTCGTACGAGATCAAGCAGCAGATCTTCCGGGAGCTGGACGGGATCGTGCGGCCGGAGACGATCCTGGCGACCGGCACCAACGCCCTGTCCGTGACCCGGCTCGCCGCCGACTCGGCGCGTCCGGAGCGGGTGTTGGGCCTGCACTTCTTCAACCCGGCGCCCGCGATGCGGCTGGTCGAGGTCGTCTCGTCCGTGCTGACCGCGCCCACGGCCGTCAGCGCGGTCACCAATCTCGCCCTGGACCTCGGCAAGGAGCCGGTCGCGGTCGGCGACCGGCCCGGATTCGTCGCGGACGGGCTGCTGTTCGGGTATCTCAACCAGGCCGCCGCGATGTACGAGGCCAAGTACGCCTCTCGTGAGGACATCGACGCGGCGATGCGGCTCGGCTGCGGACTGCCCATGGGCCCGCTCGCGCTGCTCGACCTGATCGGCGTCGACACCGCCCGTACGGTCCTGGAGGCCATGTACGCCGCGTCCCACGACCGGCTGCACGCCCCCGCCCCGATCCTCAAGCAGCTCAGCGAGGCGGGCCTGACCGGCCGCAAGTCGGGCCGCGGCTTCTACACCTACGAGGCCCCGGGCAGCGCCGTCGTCGTGCGGGACGCGCTCACGCCGCTGGACGGCTCCGCCCTCACCCCCGGCCGTCCGGTCCACTCGGTCGGCGTCGCCGGCTCCGGGACCATGGCGTCCGGCATCGCCGAGGTGTTCGCCAAGGCCGGGTACGAGGTGGTGCTCGCCGCGCGCAGCGAGGAGAAGGCGCAGACCGCCAAGTCCCGTATCGGCAAGTCGCTTTCGCGCTCCGTCGACAAGGGGCGGATGACCGCCGAGGCCGCCGCCGCGACCCTGGACCGGATCACCGCGGCGGGCTCCTACGACTCCTTCGCCGACGTCGACCTCGCCGTCGAGGCGGTCGCCGAGGACCTGGAGATCAAGCAGCAGCTGTTCGCCACCCTGGACAAGGTCTGCAAGCCGGGCGCGGTCCTGGCCACCACCACCTCCTCACTGCCCGTCGTCGCCTGCGCCCGCGCCACCTCGCGCCCGCAGGACGTGATCGGCATGCACTTCTTCAACCCCGCACCGGCGATGAAGCTGGTCGAGGTGGTCCGTACGGTGCTGACCGCCGAGGACGTGCACTCGACGGTTCGCGAGGTCTGCGTCAAGATCAAGAAGCACGCCGTCGACTGCGGTGACCGGGCCGGATTCATCGTCAACGCCCTGCTTTTCCCGTACCTCAACAACGCGATCAAGATGGTGCAGGAGCACTACGCGACGCTCGACGACATCGACGCGGCGATGAAGCTGGGCGGCGGCTACCCGATGGGGCCGTTCGAACTCCTCGACGTGGTCGGGCTCGACGTCTCCTTGGCGATCGAGAAGGTCCTGCACCGCGAGTTCCGCGATCCGGGCCTGGCGCCCGCCCCGCTCCTGGAGCACCTGGTGGCCGCGGGCTGCCTCGGCCGCAAGACGGGCCGTGGCTTCCGCGAATATGCCCGGCGCTGACGGCGCCGGCGACTGGTTCGCGGCGGAGGCGGACTGGGGCGGGCTGCTCGATCCGGGTGGCCCGCACCCGCTCCAGCGGCCCGCCGTGCCCCCGCCCGTGCCGGTCCGGGGAAACCCCCGACGTGCGCACCAAGCTGCGCACATGCAGTACGTTCGGGGCATGTCCCAGCCCGCCAAGTCCTCACGTACACCAGCTACGCCCGACGCGCCGGAGAGTGCCGCGGGCACTCGCGCGGCGGCCCAGCGGCTCAAGATGCGCCGCGAGTTGGCGGCCGCGGCGATGGAGCTGTTCTCCACCAAGGGGTACGAGGCGACCACGGTCGACGAGATCGCGGCGGCGGCCGGTGTGGCCCGCCGCACCTTCTTCCGGCACTTCCGTTCCAAGGAAGAGGCGATCTTCCCGGACCACGACGACACGTTGATCCGCGCGGAGGCCGTGCTGAACGCGGCACCGGCGCACGAGCACCCGCTGGACACGGTGTGCCGGGGCATCAAGGAAGTCATGCGGATGTACGCGGCCCGGCCGGAGATCTCGGTCGCCCGCTACAAGCTCACCCGCGAGGTGCCCACCCTGCGCGAGGCGGAGATCGCGTCGGTGGCCCGCTACGAGCGCCTCTTCACCCGCTATCTGCTGGGCCACTTCGACGAGCACGCGCACGACGACGACGCCAACGACGACCCGCTGCTGGCCGAGGTCGCCGCCTCCGCCGTGGTCACGGCCCACAACCACGTCCTGCGGCGCTGGCTGCGGGCCGGCGGCCAGGGGGACGTGGAGGCCCAGCTGGACCACGCCTTCGCGATCGTGCGCAAGACGTTCGGGACGGGGATCGGCGCCGGGCGCACGGCCCCGCCGAAGCCGCCGACGCTCGCGGCGGTCTCCACCCAGGGCGAGGTCCTGGTCACCGTCGCCCGCACGGACGCTCCGCTGGACGAGGTCATGCGGACGATCGAAGAGGCACTCAGGGACCGCTGAGCGGCAGCACCTCTGCCAGCTCCCCTGTGATGACGGCCACCCCTCGGGGTGGCCGTTTTGGCATGTCAGGGCACCTTTTCGCGTGGATTTCAGGGCCCGTTCGATCGATCATCGCTCATTTGTTACGTAAAGATTTCACCTGAGAGGAATTCCTGGCACTCAGTGCCTTGCGAGGTGACACGCGGTGTCATACGTTGAAGGAGTCCGGGCGGCCGGCGTGCAGAGACCTCACGTACGCCGGCTGTCCCAGCAAGTCATCGACCTGCCCGCCCGGACGCCTGCGTCACAGGCAACCTCCCGCGCCACAAAGCGCCCTCAGCAGCACCGACGTAACCCTCAGCGTCTCCCCCTCAAGACGCCATTCGCCGGAGGCATCACCGTGACCGTGAAGGACATCCTGGACGCGATCCAGTCGCCGGACGCCACGCCGGGCGACTTCGCCGCCCTGCCGCTCCCCGACTCGTACCGCGCGATCACCGTGCACAAGGACGAGACGGAGATGTTCGCGGGCATGCAGACCCGCGACAAGGACCCGCGCAAGTCGCTCCACCTGGACGACGTGCCCCTGCCCGAACTGGGCCCGGGCGAGGCCCTGGTGGCCGTCATGGCCTCCTCGGTCAACTACAACTCCGTGTGGACCTCGATCTTCGAGCCGCTGTCGACGTTCGGGTTCCTGGAGCGCTACGGCAAGGTCAGCGAGCTCACCAAGCGGCACGACCTGCCGTACCACATCATCGGCTCCGACCTCGCGGGCGTGGTCCTGCGCACCGGCCCCGGCGTGAACGCCTGGAAGCCGGGCGACGAGGTCGTCGCGCACTGCCTGTCGGTCGAGTTGGAGTCGTCCGACGGCCACAACGACACGATGCTCGACCCCGAGCAGCGGATCTGGGGCTTCGAGACCAACTTCGGCGGCCTCGCCGAGATCGCCCTGGTCAAGTCCAACCAGCTGATGCCCAAGCCCGACCACCTGTCGTGGGAGGAGGCCGCCTCCCCGGGGCTGGTCAACTCCACCGCGTACCGCCAGCTGGTGTCCCGCAACGGCGCCGGCATGAAGCAGGGCGACAACGTCCTCATCTGGGGCGCGAGCGGCGGACTCGGCTCGTACGCAACGCAGTTCGCCCTGGCCGGCGGTGCCACGCCGATCTGTGTCGTCTCCAGCCCCGAGAAGGCCGACATCTGCCGGGCGATGGGCGCCGAGGCGGTCATCGACCGCAACGCGGAGGGCTACAAGTTCTGGAAGGACGAGCGGACCCAGGACCCGAAGGAATGGAAGCGGTTCGGCAAGCGAATCCGTGAACTCACCGGCGGCGAGGACATCGACATCGTCTTCGAGCACCCCGGCCGCGAGACCTTCGGCGCCTCCGTGTACGTGACCCGCAAGGGCGGCACCATCACCACCTGCGCCTCGACCTCGGGCTACATGCACGAGTACGACAACCGCTACCTGTGGATGTCCCTGAAGCGGATCATCGGCTCGCACTTCGCCAACTACCGCGAGGCCTGGGAGGCCAACCGGCTGATCGCGAAGGGCAAGATCCACCCCACCCTGTCGCGGGTGTACTCCCTGGAGGACACCGGCCAGGCCGCGTACGACGTGCACCGCAACCTGCACCAGGGCAAGGTCGGAGTGCTGTGCCTGGCGCCCGAGGAGGGCCTGGGCGTGCGCGACCACGAGAAGCGCGCCCAGCACGTCGACGCCATCAACCGCTTCCGGAACGTCTGAGGGCAGACATGAGCGAGCGTCAGAAGGACCGGCCGTGGCTCATGCGCACGTATGCCGGTCACTCCACGGCCGAGGCGTCCAACGAGCTGTACCGGCGCAACCTCGCCAAGGGCCAGACCGGTCTGTCGGTGGCGTTCGACCTGCCGACGCAGACCGGCTACGACTCCGACCACATCCTCGCCCGCGGCGAGGTCGGCCGAGTCGGCGTGCCGATCGCGCACCTCGGTGACATGCGCCGGCTGTTCCAGGACATCCCCCTGGAGCAGATGAACACCTCGATGACGATCAACGCCACGGCCATGTGGCTGCTGGCGCTCTATCAGGTCGTCGCCGAGGAGCAGGGCGCCGACATCACCCAGCTCTCCGGCACGACCCAGAACGACATCGTCAAGGAGTACCTGTCCCGGGGCACACACGTGTTCCCGCCGGTGCCCTCGCTCCGGCTGACGACGGACATGATCGCGTACACGGTCTCCCACCTGCCGAAGTGGAACCCGATCAACATCTGCAGCTACCACCTGCAGGAGGCGGGCGCCACGCCGGTGCAGGAGATCGCGTACGCGATGTCCACGGCGGTCGCGGTGCTCGACGCCGTGCGCGACTCGGGCCAGGTGCCCGCCGAGAAGTTCGGTGACGTGGTCGCGCGTATCTCCTTCTTCGTGAACGCCGGTGTGCGGTTCATCGAGGAGATGTGCAAGATGCGGGCGTTCGGCCGGATCTGGGACCAGGTCACGCGGGAGCGGTACGGCATCGAGGACGCCAAGCAGCGGCGCTTCCGGTACGGCGTCCAGGTCAACTCCCTGGGGCTGACGGAGGCGCAGCCGGAGAACAACGTCCAGCGGATCGTGCTGGAGATGCTGGCCGTGACGCTGTCGAAGGACGCACGCGCGCGTGCCGTGCAACTCCCGGCCTGGAACGAGGCGTTGGGGCTCCCCCGTCCCTGGGACCAGCAGTGGTCGCTGCGCATCCAGCAGGTGCTCGCCCACGAGAGCGACCTGCTGGAGTACGCGGACATCTTCGACGGCTCGCACGTCATCGAGGCGAAGGTGGCGGTGCTCGTCGAGGAGTCGCTCGCGGAGATGGAGCGGATCGAGGAGATGGGCGGCGCGATGGCCGCCGTGGAGTCGGGCTACCTCAAGTCGCAGCTCGTCTCCTCGCACGCCGAGCGCAGGGCTCGTATTGAGTCCGGTCAAGAGAAGATCGTGGGCGTCAACATCTTCGAGACGACCGAACCCAATCCACTCACCGCGGATCTCGATACAGCCATCCAGACAGTTGATCCAGCTGTCGAGGCCCGGGTCATCGCCTCGCTCCAGCACTGGCGCGACACGCGCTACCAGCCGCCCTTCAACCACCCGCGCCCGTGCAAGGCGCTGGAGCGGCTGAAGGAGGCCGCCAAGGGCACCGACAACCTCATGGAGGCCACCCTGGAGTGCGCCCGCGCGGGTGTCACGACCGGCGAGTGGGCCGGGGCCCTGCGCGAGGTGTTCGGGGAGTTCCGGGCGCCGACGGGCGTCTCGTCCGCGCCGGTGGCGGTGCCGGCCGAGGAGGGCTCGGCGATGAGCGAGGTGCGCCGCAAGGTGGACGTCACGGCCAAGGACCTCGGCGTGGGCAAGCTGCGCTTCCTGGTCGGCAAGCCGGGTCTGGACGGGCACTCCAACGGCGCCGAGCAGATCGCGGTACGCGCGCGGGACGCCGGCTTCGAAGTGGTCTACCAGGGGATCAGGCTGACGCCCGAGCAGATCGTGGACGCGGCCGTCGCCGAGGACGTGCACGCGGTCGGGCTCTCCATCCTGTCCGGCTCGCACGCGCAGCTGGTTCCGGACGTGCTGGAGCGGCTCCGTGTGGCCGGTGCCACAGATATACCCGTGATCGCCGGTGGCATCATCCCCAATGGTGACGCCGAGCAGCTGCGGGCCGCCGGAGTGGCCGCGGTCTTCACCCCGAAGGACTTCGACATCACCGGCATCATCGGCCGCATCGTCGACGAGATCCGGAAAGCGAACAAGCTCGACCCTCTGGAGGTCCCCGCATGACCACGCCCGCCCCCGTGAACCGGCTTAGGCCGCGACGTTCCTGTCTCGCGGTCCCCGGGAGCAACCCGCGCTTCCTGGAGAAGGCGCAGGGCCTCCCCGCCGACCAGGTCTTCCTCGACCTGGAGGACGCGTGCGCCCCGCTGGCCAAGCCCGAGGCGCGGCACACGATCGTCAAGTTCCTCAACGAGGGTGACTGGACGGGCAAGACGAGGGTCGTGCGCGTCAACGACTGGACGACCGAGTGGACGTACCGCGATGTCGTCACGGTCGTCGAGGGCGCGGGTCCCAACCTCGACTGCATCATGCTGCCGAAGGTCCAGGACGCCCAGCAGGTCGTGGCGCTGGACCTGTTGCTGACGCAGATCGAGAAGACGATGGGCTTCGCGGTCGGCAAGATCGGCATCGAGGCGCAGATCGAAAACGCGCAAGGTCTCAACAACGTCAATGAGATCGCTCAAGCCAGTCAACGTGTCGAGACGATCATCTTCGGCCCGGCCGACTTCATGGCGTCGATCAACATGAAGTCGCTCGTCGTGGGCGAACAGCCGCCCGGCTACCCGGCGGACGCCTACCACTACATCCTGATGAAGATCCTGATGGCGGCCCGCGCCAACAACCTCCAGGCGATCGACGGCCCCTACCTCCAGATCCGCAACGTGGAGGGCTACCGCGAGGTCGCGCGGCGCGCCGCCGCGCTCGGCTTCGACGGCAAGTGGGTGCTGCACCCGGGCCAGGTCGAGGCGTCCAACGAGATCTTCTCGCCCTCCCAGGAGGACTACGACCACGCCGAGCTGATCCTGGACGCGTACGACTACTACACGTCCGAGGCGGGCGGCAAGAAGGGCTCGGCGATGCTCGGCGACGAGATGATCGACGAGGCCAGCCGCAAGATGGCGCTGGTCATCTCCGGCAAGGGGCGCGCGGCCGGCATGAAGCGCACCACCGAGTTCGAGATTCCGGAGGCGTGAGCATGCAGTTCGGGCGCACCTACGAGGAGTTTGAGGTCGGGGCCGTCTACAAGCACTGGCCCGGGAAGACGGTCACGGAGTACGACGACCACCTGTTCTGTCTCCTCACCATGAACCACCACCCGCTCCACCTGGACGCCAACTACGCCGAGAACACGACGGACTTCGGCAAGAACGTGGTGGTCGGGAACTACATCTACTCGCTGCTGCTGGGCATGTCCGTACCGGACGTGTCCGGCAAGGCGATCGCCAACCTGGAGATCGAGTCGCTCAAGCACGTCGCGCCGACCTTCCACGGCGACACGATCTACGGCGAGACGACGGTCCTCGACAAGACGCCGTCGCGGTCCAAGTCCGACCGCGGGATCGTGCACGTCGAGACCAAGGGCTACAAGCAGGACGGCACGCTGGTCTGCGTGTTCCGCCGCAAGGTGATGGTGCCGACCGAGACGTACATCAAGGAGCGCGGCGGCGAGCAGCCGGGCCGCCCCGACCTGAAGCAGCAGGAGAAGTAGCCATGGCGCGCCTCGCCCAGACCGCGGGTCTGACCGACGTCCAGCAGGAGATCCTGTCCACCGTCCGCGACTTCGTGGACAAGGAGATCATCCCGGTCGCGACCGAGCTGGAGCACCGCGACGAGTATCCGCAGCAGATCGTCGACGGGCTCAAGGAGTTGGGCCTGTTCGGTCTGATGATCCCCGAGGAGTACGGGGGTCTTGGCGAGTCGCTCCTCACCTACGCCCTGTGCGTCGAGGAGATCGCCCGCGGGTGGATGTCGGTGTCCGGCATCATCAACACCCATTTCATCGTGGCCTACATGCTCAAGCAGCACGGCACCCAGGAGCAGCGGGAGCACTTCCTGCCGCGCATGGCGGCCGGCGACGTGCGCGGTGCCTTCTCGATGTCGGAGCCGGGTCTTGGCTCGGACGTCTCGGCCATCACCTCCAAGGCGGTCAAGGACGGTGACGAATACGTCCTGAACGGCCAGAAGATGTGGCTGACGAACGGCGGAACGTCAACTCTGGTCGCCGTACTCGTCCGAAGTGACGAAGGACACCCCGAAGGGACCGCGCCCCACAAGTCGATGACGACCTTCCTGGTCGAGAAGGAACCCGGCTTCGGTGAGGTCCGTCCCGGGCTCACGATCCCCGGGAAGATCGACAAGATGGGCTACAAGGGCGTCGACACCACCGAGTTGATCATGGATGGCCTGCGCATTCCGGCCGATCGCGTGCTCGGCGGGACGACGGGCCGAGGTTTTTACCAAATGATGGACGGGGTCGAGGTGGGCCGCGTCAACGTGGCGGCGCGTGGCTGCGGGGTCGCTCAGCGTGCCTTTGAACTGGGCGTCCGCTACGCCCAGCAACGGCACACTTTCGGCAAGCCGATCGCCCAGCACCAGGCCATCCAGTTCAAGCTGGCCGAGATGGCTACCAAGGTCGAGGCCGCCCATGCGATGATGGTCAACGCGGCACGCAAAAAGGACTCGGGGGAGCGAAACGACCTTGAGGCTGGGATGGCGAAGTACCTCGCGTCCGAGTACTGCAAGGAGGTCGTGGAGGACTCCTTCCGGATCCACGGCGGCTACGGCTTCTCCAAGGAGTACGAGATCGAGCGCCTCTACCGCGAGGCCCCGATGCTGCTGATCGGTGAAGGTACCGCCGAGATCCAGAAAATGATCATCGGTCGCAGGCTGCTCGAAGAGTATCGATTCCAGGGCTAGATGTCCGGATACGGGGTGTTTTCTTGGAGAAGAAGATCACACCCCGTCAGCGCCCTTCAGCCGCCGACTCGGCTTCCTGGCTTGCCCAGTTGTGGCCGTCGACCGGTACGATCCCGGGAAAGCCGCCGTCCCCCGTTACAGCGCGGCATCATCCGCTACGAAGGTCATCCATGCCCCACAGCCAAACCTCTGCACCACGCGACAGCCGGGCCGGCGTACGCCTCGCGCGCGGAGCATCGCCGTGGCTTCTCCCGACCGTCGCCACCGCAGCCCTCAGCCTGGTACGCGCCCGCAAGTCCGGTGCCGCCAAGGCTGTCGCCGTGCCCGCCACCGCGCTCGCGGCGGGCATGCTGTGGTTCTTCCGCGACCCCGAGCGCGAGATCGGCCCGGGCCGGGTCATCTCGCCCGCCGACGGTGTGGTGCAGAGCATCATGCCGTGGAAGGACGGTCGCACCCGCGTCGCGATCTTCATGAGCCCGCTCAACGTCCACGTCAACCGCGCGCCGCTCTCCGGCGAGGTGACGTCGGTCGAGCACATCCCCGGCGGGTTCGTTCCGGCGTTCAACAAGGAGAGCGAGAACAACGAGCGCGTAGTCTGGCATTTCGACACCGAACTCGGCGACATCGAGATGATCCAGATCGCCGGCGCGGTGGCCCGCCGCATCGTGCCCTACATCCCGCAGGGGACGAAGGTCGAGCAGGGCGACCGTATCGGTCTGATCCGCTTCGGCTCGCGCGTCGACATCTACCTGCCCGAGGGCGTGGAGGTGGCGGTCGAGGTCGGTCAGAAGACCGTGGCTGGGGTGACTCGCATTGACCGTGATTGATCCTGAGACGCAGGCCGGCTGGGTTCCTGAGGCCGATGAGGTGGACGACGAGGAGGAGATGCCCCTCTCTCTCCGCCTCTCGATAGCGGACACCCTCACCCTCGGTAACGCCACGTGCGGCTTCATGGCGGTGTACTTCACCACCACCGGCATCCTGATCCCGCACCTCACCGACAGCCAGGAATCCGGCATGGCGCGCAACAGCGCGGCCACCGCCGTGATCCTCATGCTGTGCGCTGCGGTGTTCGACCTCTTCGACGGCCTGGTCGCACGGAAGCTCCGCTCCTCCCCCATGGGCGCCGAGCTGGACAACCTCTCCGACCTGATCAGCTTCGGCCTGGCCCCGGCGTACTTCGTCCTCGTCTACGGCATGGTCGCGGACGACGCGTATCAGAAGGTGGCGGCGGTCGGCGCCGTCGTGGTGCTGCTGGCTGTGGTGCTACGTCTGGCGCGCTTCTCGTGCGTGACCCCACCGAACGGCATGTTCCAAGGCATGCCATCCCCGTTCGGTGCGCTGACGGTCGTCTCGATCGTGCTCCTTGAGCTGCCCTTCGTGGCGACGCTCCTGGCCATCCTCGGCACCGCCTGGCTGATGGTGAGCCGGGTCGAGTACCCGAAGCCGCGCGGCCGCCTCGCCGTCGCGATGCTCGCCTGGATCGTCGTGTCCATGGGCCTCCTGGCCGCCTGGGCCTTCGACGCCCCCAGCGGCCAGCTCCTGCTCCAGACGGGCTGCGCCCTGCAGCTGGTCATGGGCGCGGTCATCCCGCTGTTCGCCACGGCCCGCCGGGTGAACAACTTCCGCGACAACCGTCGCGAGGCGCGGGCGGCACAGCTGCCGTAGGACGTCTTAGCCGTAACGCTCCCGAGGGGCCCGAACCGATTCCGGTTCGGGCCCCTCGGCCGTCTCACGCGTCTACCTAGGCATCTCGGTCGCCTCAGGCCTTCGGTGTGTACGCCTCGGCCTCCTTCGACGCGCCCGCCTCCCGTACGACCTTCATGCCGCCCGTGGCGGTCTTGTCCGGCTGCAGGATCACGCTCTCCCGGGAGGACGCGACGGCCGGGTCGGTGAAGTCCTGGACCGTGCCGAAGCCGGAGTCGAAGGCGTCGAGCGTCAGCAGGGCCTTGTCGACGCCCTCGCGGGTGAGGTCCTTGCCCGCGCAGGCCTTCTTCAGGGCCTCGCCGAAGGCCGACGCGGCGGTCCAGCCGGCGACGATGCCGTTGTCGAGGGAGTCCTTCGGATAAGCCGCCTTGTAGTCGGCGACGAGCTTGGTCGCCTGCGGGGTGTCCGCGCCGATCGGCAGCGAGGGCGAGGCGACCCAGTAGTTCTTCGTCAGGGCCGGACCCGCCTGGGTGGCGAGGAGTTGGGGCGCGAACGCGGAGTTGTTGCCGATGACCGGCACGTCGAAGCCGCTCGCCGCCGCGACCCCGACCAGCGAGGCCGCCTGACGGGGTCCCGCGCTGATGACGATCGCCTTGACGCCTGCCTTCTTGAGGGCGGTGACCTGTGCGGTCATGTCGTTGTCGGTCGGCTTGATCTCCTGCTCGACGACGGACAGCCCCGCCTTGCCCGCCATGTACTTGGAGCCGACCAGCGCGCTCTCGCCGTAGTCGCCCTCGAAGTACACGTGCCCGATCTTGTCGCCCTTCTTGATCCCCTTCTCCTTGATCAGGAAGTCGACGGCGTTGATCGTCTCGATGTCGTACGTGGATCCGATGACCCGGATGTACGGGCTGCCCAGGAGCGCCGCCGACCACGCCTGCGGCAGGACGAGACCCTTGTCCTGGCCGTCGACGCGCTGCTTGACCGCCGCGACGAACGGCGAGCCGATGAACTGGGCGAAGCCCAGCACCTTCGGCGCCAGCTCGGTGTAGCCGGAGACGGCCTTCTGCGGGTCGTAGCCGTGGTCGCGGACCGTGAGCGCCACCTTGTAGCCGCAGACGCCCCCGGCCGCGTTCAGCTGCTTCACGTACAGCTGCTGGGCCTGGGTGACGCTCTTGCCGAGGGTCGCGTAGACGCCGGTCATGTCGGTGAGCGCGCCGAGCGTGATGGTCTTGCCGGAGATCCCCTGGCCGGTCTTGATCCCGCCCGCGCCCGCCTTGTCGCCGTCGCCGCTGTCACTGTCCTTGGCCTTGGAGCTGCACCCGGCCAGCACGAGCAGTGCCGCGAGGGCACCCGCCGCGGCTCTGGCCCCGTACGTCCTGTTCATCGTTCCTCCCCTGGATCGGTTCTGACGCGACGCCGGGCGGCCGTACTGACCAGGCCACCGGGCAGGAACAGCACCACCAGCACGACGGCGGCGCCGTAGAGGTACCGGGACGCCTCGCCCGGTGCGATCCCGCCCGTGCCGGGGGCGGAGACCAACGGCAGCGCATCGCTGTAGCGGGTCAGCAGCTGGGGCAGCAGGGAGACGAACACGGCCCCGGCCACCGCGCCGGAGACCGAGCCGAGCCCGCCGATGACGATCATGGCGAGGTACTCCAGAGACAGCGTGATGCCGAAGTAGTCGGGCACGGTCCGCTGGAAGACCAGCGCGAGCAGGACGCCCGCGAGGCCCGCGTACATCGACGACAGCACGAAGACGGCGGCGCGATGACGAGCCACGGGCACACCGAGGACGCCGGCGGCGACGCTGTGGTCCCGGATCGCGTTCATGGCCCGCCCCGGCCGCCCGCGCAGCACTCCACGGGCGAACAGCGCACCGCCGAGCAGCACGACCAGACCCGCGTACCAGAGCTTCTCCGCCGACCCGAACGGCACGGCGGCGACGAGGAGTTCACGGTCGTCGAAGGTGAGGCCGAACAGACTCAGGGGCGGTACGTCACGGCCGTTCGCCCCGCCGGTCAGGTCATGGGCGTTGAACATCACGTGCTGGCCGATGAAGACCAGGGCGAGCGTGGCGATCCCCAGATACGCCCCGCTGAGCCGCCCGGAGATGGGGCTGAACAGCCCGCCCGCGACCCCCGCGACCAGCACCGCGAGCACGGCCGCGAGCCAGGTCGGCAGGCCGAGCCCGGTCAGCCCGTCACCGCCGTCCGCCGCGAACACGCAGTACCCGTAGGCGCCGACGGCGAGGAAGAAGGCGTGCCCCATGGAGAGTTGACCGGTCGCGCCGGTGAGCAGGTTGATGCCGATCGCCCCGATCGCGGCGGCCATCGCGAACAGGCCGGCCTGGAGCCAGAACCGGTCGAGGTAGAAGGGGAGGGCGAGGAGGAGGACGGCTGCGACGACGGCCCAGACGTGTCCGCGGGACCGGATCACCCGCAACGGCTTGACCAGGACCTCAGACACGCGCCAGCTCCTTCGTGCCGAAGAGCCCCGCGGGCCGGATGAGCAGGATCGCGACCATGACGAGATAGGGCGCTAGGTCGCCCAGGCCGCGGCCCAGGAAGGTCAGGTCGCTCTGGTAGCCGGTGGCCAGGGACTCCGTGATGCCGACCAGCAGACCGCCCACCAGCGCTCCCGTCGTGGAGTCGAGGCCGCCGAGGATCGCCGCCGGGAACGCCTTGAGCGCGGCGAGCGAGGTGGCCCGTTCCAGGCCCGGGGTCGGGAAGACGGTGAGGAAGAGCGCGGCCACGGCGGCCAAGCCCCCGGCCACGGCCCACGCGCCCAGCGAGACCCGCCCGAGCCGTACGCCCATCAGCGCGGCGGTCTCCCCGCTCTCCGCCGCAGCCCGCATCGCCACGCCCCAGGACGTGTACCGGAAGGCGAGCAGGAACGCCGTGATGAGCAGCGCGGCGGCCACGAACGCGGCGATCCGCGTGTGCGCGAGGGAGACAGGCCCGATCTTGAGCACGGCGTCGCCCCACGGGTCGCCCAGCGGGATGACGTCCGTGCCGATACGGCGGGTCAGTTCGGTCGTGAGCAGGATGTCGACGCCGATGGTGACGATGGCCAGCACACTGTGGTCGCTGCCCCGGTAGCGCCGGATCACCAGGAACTCCACGGCGGCACCGACCAGCGCGGCCCCCGCGATCCCGACCAACAGCGCGGGCCAGAAGCCGATGTCGTCGTGCAGGGAGGCGGTGATGTAGCCGCCCGCGAGCAGCAGCGAGGCATGGGCGAAGTTGACGACCTCGGTGGCCCGGAAGACCACCACGAAGCCGAGCGCGATGAGCGCGTAGACGGAGCCCAACGAGACGCCGTTGAGCAGGACTTCGGCGAAGGTGCTCATGCTCCGGCCCCCAGGTAGGCGCGTACGACGGCCGGATCGTTCTGTACGTCGGCGGGGACGCCGTCCGCGATCAGGCGCCCGAAGTCCAGTACGGTCACCGCGTCCGCGAGCCGCATCACCACCCCCATGTCGTGTTCCACCAGCACGATCGAGATGCCGAGCCCGTCCCGAACTCCCGCGATGACGGCGGCTGTTCGGCGCCGTTCGTCGGCGGTCATGCCCGCGACCGGCTCGTCCAGGAGCAGCAGGCGCGGTTCCATGCACAGCGCGCGGGCGAGTTCGGCGAGCTTCTGCTGTCCGTACGGGAGCGAACCCGCCGGGCGGTGGAGGCAGTCGGCGATACCGACGAACTCCGCGATCTCCCGGACGCGTTCGCGATGCAGCCGTTCCTCGCGGGCCGCCGAGGGGAGCCCAAGTCCGGCCGCCAGGAAGCCCGTTCGGGTCAGTCGGTGGCGGCCGAGGAGCAGACAGTCCTCGACCGAGGCGCGGGGCGGCAGCGCGAGGTTCTGGAAGATGCGGGCGACACCGAGACCGGCGATGCGGTGCGCGGGCATGCCGGTCAGCTCGTGCGCGCCGAAGCGGACGCTGCCTGCGGTGGCCCGGTAGACCCCCGACAGCACGTTGAAACAGGTCGACTTGCCCGCGCCGTTGGGCCCGATGAGCGCGTGTACCGTGCCGGGGCGGACCGTGAAGCCGACGTCGTCCAGGGCGGTGAGTCCGGCGAACCGGACGGTGAGACCGCGGACTTCGAGGGGGTCGGTCGGGGGTGGGTCGAGCGAATCGGCACCGAGTGCGTCGAGAGAGTCGGTACGGGGTGCGTCGAGCGGATCCGTCCCGGGTGAGCCCAACTGGTCGTCCGTCCGGGGTCCGTCGGCCGGGTCGGTACGCGGCTCTTCGCGCGGCTCCATCCGGCGTCTCACCCCCGCCACCGGGTCAGCGTCCGCCGTGCGCCGCCCGCCCGTTCGGCAGCGGCGCCCGCGTCGGCGTCCGCCGCCGCGTCCTCGCCGACCACGCCCAGGTAGCGGCGGCGCACCTCGTCGGAGGCGGCCAGTTCCTCGGCCGGTCCGGACAGCGTGACCTCGCCGACTTCGAGGACGTACGCGCGTGTGGCGAGACGGAGGGCGAGGGCCGCGTTCTGTTCGACGAGGAGGACGGAGGTGCCCTGGGCGTTGATCTCGCGGACGGTGTCGGCGATGCGCTGGGCCATGAGCGGGGCGAGGCCGAGGGAGGGTTCGTCGAGGAGGAGCACCTTCGGGGCGGCCATCAACGCACGGGCGACGGCGAGCATTTGCTGTTCGCCGCCGGAGAGCAGGCCGGCGCGTTGGGCTGCGCGTTCGGCGAGGACGGGGAAGAGTTCGTGGACGCGGGCGAGGGCGGCGGCCCGGCCCGAGCGGGCGGCTCCGAGGGCGCCCGCGCGCAGGTTGTCGGCGACCGTCATGCGCGCGAACACCCGTCTCCCTTCCGGCACTTGGGACACTCCGGCGGCGACCACGCGGTCCGGCGCGAGTCCGTCGAGGCGCCGGTCGCCCAGGCTGATGCTGCCCTCGGTGATCGCGCCGCCGTGGAAGGAGAGCGTCCGGCTGACCGCCCTGAGCAGCGTGGACTTGCCCGCGCCGTTGCTGCCGAGCACGGTCACCACCGCCCCCTCGGGCACCTCAAGGGACACCCGGCGCACCGCCCGTACGGGTCCGTATCCGACCGACAGATCACGTACGACCAGTCCGGATCCGCCCATGAACTCCCCCTGTTCGACTCGGTGTGGCGCTCACCCCAGCACCGGCGGGGGCGTCCGTCCACGGCTCGTGGCGGAATCGCTGCGCGTGCCCAGCGGGTCGGGCCGGGTGTTGTGCACGCGCACAACACCGCGTGTCAGGGGCCTGTGCGGGACCGTCCCGCGATGGCATCCTCCGGCCATGGGAGCGCGAAGGCCGCGGACCGGTCATGACTGGAAGCTGCTCGCGGAGTCCTGCACGACTCTGCTGGAACGGCTGCCGCAACTCGTCGACGAGCATCTACGGCAGCTCACCGAGTACTCCCCCGTCTACGGGCAGGTGCTCCCGCCCGACCAGCAGTGGCGGGAGGCGGAGGAGGCGATGCGGATCGGCATCGAGACGCTGTCCGCACCCCGGGACTCACCACGCCGGGACCTGGAGTACGCCGAGGACGCGGGCCGGCGCCGGGCCCGGCAGGGCCTGCCGCTCGATCTCCTCGTGCACGCCTACCGCAGCGCGGGCTACCTGCTGTGGGACGCGCTCATCGACGGGGCGGCGGGCCGAGAGCCCGAGCGGCTCACGGCGCTGATGCGCTCGACGACGATGGTGTGGTCGGCGGTGGACGCGCAGGCCCAGACCGCCTCGGAGGCCTACCGGGCCACGGAGGCGGAGTTACGGCGGCGTACGGACGAGCAGTTGCAGGCGCTGCTCGACGCGCTGCTGGAGGGGCAGGCCACGCCTGGGCTCGCGGCGCGGGCGGCGGCGGGGCTCGACCTGCCGGAGCACGGGCCGTACGCCGTGGTCGTGCTGCGCGCCGAGCGACGGGAGCCTGCCGAGCGGCCGGTGCAGGGGGCCGGGTTCCGGTTCATCTGGCGGATGCGGGCCGACGGCGAGGTGGGGGTGGTGGCGCTCGCGCCCGGTCAGGGACTGGACGGCGTCGCGCGCGTGCTCGCCGGGCGCTGCTCGGGTCCTGGCGGGATCAGCCCGGTGGTGCCCGGGCTCGCCGAGCTGGGGCGGGCCCGACGGCTGGCCGAACTGGCGCTGCGCACCTGCCCGCCGGACGGGACCGCGGTCGTACGCCTGGATCAGCGGATGCCGACCGCGCTGGTGGTGAGCCAGCCGGAGCTGGCGGACCGGCTGGTGGCGGACGTGTTCGGCGCGCTCCTGGAGCTGGAGCCCGCCGACCGGGCCGTACTCCTGGAGACCCTCGACGGATGGCTGGCCTGCGAGGGCTCGGCGGGCCGGGCCGCGGCGCGGCTGTACTGCCACCGCAACACGGTCTTCAACCGATTACGGCGGCTGGAACAGCTCACGTCCCGCTCCCTGGCCAGACCCCGGGACCTGATCGAGATGACGCTGGCGCTGGACGCGTATCGGCTGTCGGGGATGCGGAGGTGAACGGGCTTGAGGCGGAAGGGAGTTGGGGGTGAGGACGTGTCTCCGACGGGCCTCGGGCGGACCCGGGAGGTGACCTGCGCGGGCCTCAGACCAGGAAGTCCCGCGCGATCTGCTCCGCGACCTTCTCCAGGATCGGCCCGGCCTCCGTGATGCACTTGGCGATGTCCGGTTCGACGCCGGTCAGCGGGTACGCCCGTCGGAAGCCGGCCTGGCCGAGTGCCTGGGGCTGGAGGGCGAGCCGTCCGCACACCGCGACGACCTCCTTGCCGGCCGCCCGCGCTGCGGTGGCGACGCCCGCGGGGGCCTTGCCGTGCAGGGTCTGTTCGTCCAGGGAGCCCTCGCCGGTGATCACCAGGTCCGCGTGCTCAAGGGCCGACGCGAAGCCGAGGACGTCGAGCATGACCTCGATGCCGGGGCGGAACCGGGCGCCGAGCAGGAGGGCGCCGTAGCCGATACCGCCCGCGGCACCCGCGCCCGGCGCGAGGGCGTACTCGGCGGCCTTGGCGCCGACCGAGTCCTCCAGCACCTTGGCGTAGTGCGCGAGGGCGGCGTCCAGGGCCTCCACGTCGTCCGGCGAGGCGCCCTTCTGCGGCCCGTAGACCGCCGGGGCGCCCTTGGGACCGGTGAGCGGGTTGTCCACGTCGCTGGCGAGCACCAGTTCGACGGAGGCGAAGCGGGGGTCAAGGGCCGACAGGTCGGCGGAGGCCAGCTCGGCCAGACCGCCGCCGCCCGGCGGGACCGGCTCCCCCTCGGCGTCCAGGAAGCGTGCGCCCAGCGCGGACAGCATGCCGGCGCCACCGTCGGTCGTGGCGCTGCCGCCGACCCCGAACACGATGGTCCGCGCGCCCGCGTCGAGCGCGGCCCGCAGCAGTTCCCCGGAGCCGTACGTGGAGGCCGTGAGCGGTGCGAAGACGCCCGCGGGCAGTCGCTGCAGTCCGCTGGCCTCGGCCATCTCGACGACCGCCGTGTCGCCGCGCAGCGCGAAGGCCGCCGTCACCTCGTGCCCGAGCGGTCCCGCGACCCGCACCTCGTGCCGTTCGAAACCGGCCGCGACCGCCGCGTCCACGGTGCCGTCACCGCCGTCGGCCACCGGGAGCGACGCCACCTGGAGCGCCGGGACGATCCGGCGCAGCCCGGTCGTCACCCGCTCGGCGACCTGTACGGCCGTCAGCGAGCCCTTGAACTTGTCCGCGGCGATGAGCACCCGCTGTGTCACCAGTTATCCCCTTGCTCTCCGGGTCCCGCACATGTCAGGACCAGTCGCGCCGCTGTGACCTTAACCGGCGGACGGCCCCGCCGTCATGCCCCGACCGTTCCCTGAGAACGGGGTGGGAACAACGTACGAGCGCGGTGGGAAACCCCTGTGCGGACCGCCGAAGGGGGGACGGACGGGCCGGATTCGGGTAAACCGGGACCATGACCCCTGTGGGCACCGCGCCAGAGCTCGCCGACCGCGTTCTCGGGGGCTGGCTGGGCCGGATCTCGGGCAACATGCTCGGCAAGCCGGTCGAGCAGGGCGACCTGTGGACGCGGGACCGGATCGACCGCTATCTGCGGCAGGCCGCCGCCCTGCCGCTCACCGACTACCTGCCCGCGCCCGCCGACGAGAGCGACGGCTTCGAACTGCGCCCCGAGTGGCGCCAGTGCGTGCGCGGCCGCATCCACGGCAGCTGCCGGGACGACGACGTCGACTACGCGATCCTCGGGCTCGACCTGCTGGAGACCCACGGTTTCGGCTTCAGCACCGAGCAGGTCGGCGATCTGTGGCTGCTGCGGCTGCCGTATCTGCAGACCTACACGGCGGAGCGGGCCGCGTACCGCAACCTCGCCAACGGGCTCAAGCCGCCGCTGACGGCGACGTACGACAACCCGTACCAGGAGTGGATCGGCGCGCTGATCCGCGCCGACATCTACGGCTGGACCTGCCCGGGCGTCCCCCGCCGCGCCGCCTCCCTGGCCCGCCGGGACGCGGTCCTGTCGCATACGGGCAACGGGGTCTACGGCGCGATGTGGGCGGCGGCGCTGATCGCTGCGGCCTTCACCGCGCCGACCGTCCGGAACGCGGTGGACCAGGCACTGGCCGTCATCCCGGCGGGCAGCCGGCTGGCCCGTACCGTGCGCCGGGTCGTCTCGCTCCACGACACCCGCATGACCTGGGAGGACACGCTCACGACGGTGTCCGAGGAGACCGCCGGACTCGGCTGGATCCACACCATCCCGAACGCGGCGGTGCTCACCGCGGGACTTCTGTACGGCGACGGCGACTTCACCCGCACCATCACCCTCACCGTCCGCGGCGGCCTGGACACCGACTCCAACGGCGCGACCGCCGGCTCGGTGGCGGGCGTACTGACCGGCGCGGACGCCATCCCGGCGCAGTGGAAGGAGCCGCTGGAGGACACGGTACGCAGCGCGGTCTTCGGCTTCGACCGGGCTCGAATCAGTGAACTGGCGGAGCGGACGGTGCAGTTGGCGGATGTCGACGCCTGATCGGCGCGAGTGCGTGAACGGGCCCGGGCCGAACCCGATCCGCTGCTCGCCCTCGCCCGGCGGTGAGTCCGATGTGCGTCCGCGCGGGCTGGTTACCCTTCCAGAATGACCACCCAAGACTTCGCCACGTACATCGCCGGACTGCCCCGCGTGCTCGCCGGTGCCGCCGCCCTCTTCCGTGACGCCGCGGGCCGGGTCCTGCTCGTCGAGCCCAACTACCGTGAGGGTTGGGCGCTTCCGGGCGGCACGATCGAGTCCGACGACGGCGAGACCCCGCGCCAGGGCGCGCGCCGCGAAACCCTTGAGGAGATCGGCCTCGACCGCGAACTCGGGCAACTCCTCGCGGTGGACTGGGTGTACCGGCCGACCTGGCCGCCGCTGGTGGCGTACCTGTACGACGGCGGAGTCCTCACCGAGGACGACTTCAAGGCGATCCGCCTCCAGGAGGAGGAGCTGCTGTCGTGGCGCCTGGTGGAGCCCGACCAGCTCGGCGAGTACCTCCAGGGCACCCTCGGTCACCGGGTCCTGGTCGCCTTGGACGTCCTCACATCGGGCTCCGGCACGGCGGAACTGGAGAACGGGCAGCGGGTCGGCTGACGGGGGCCGGCCGGCACAGTCGGCGTCCGGGTCGGCCGGTCCGATGACCGTGCTCGACAGCACCGCACCCGACCTCGGCGATATCCGTTGGCCGCGCGCGGATGCGCCGACCTACGCTCGACGCCATGAGCAGACCACTTGTCGCCCTTCTCAGCGGCGCGGGTATCTCCACCGATTCCGGCATCCCCGACTACCGCGGCCCCAACGGCCTGTGGCGGAAGGATCCCGAGGCCGAGAAGCTCGTGACGTACGAGTACTACATGAACGACCCGGAGATCCGCCGCCGTTCATGGCAGATGCGGCGCAAGAACCGCACCCTCACGGCCGAACCGAACGCCGCGCACGTGGCGGTGGCGGAGCTGGAGCGAGCCGGGGTTCCGGTGCGGGTGCTCACGCAGAACGTCGACGGGCTGCACCAGCGGGCCGGCCTGCCCGCCCGCAAAGTGCTCGAACTGCACGGCAGCGCACGGAGTTTCGTGTGCACCAAGTGCGGTGCGCGCGGGCCGATGGAGGACGCGATCGCCCGCGTCGAGGCCGGCGAGGAGGATCCGCCCTGCCTCGACTGCGGCGGCATCCTGAAGTCGGCGACCGTCTTCTTCGGCGAACACCTCGACCCGGTGGTCCTCGGCGAAGCCGCCGCCATCGCCAAGGCCTGCCAGGTGTTCATCGCCGTCGGCAGCAGCCTCCAGGTACACCCCGCGGCAGGACTCGCCGGAGTCGCCGCCGACCACGGCGCACGCCTCGTCATCGTCAACGCCGAACCGACCCCGTACGACGAACGGGCCGACGAGGTCGTACGGGAACCGATCGGCACAGCCCTGCCCGTGCTGCTGCGCCGGCTGAGCGCCTAGTACTTCAGCTGTAGATCGCGATCTTCATGCGTAAGTGGCTTGCCGTTGATAGTGGCTGGCTCGGGATCGGGCTTGGTGGCGACGTCGCCAGTGGGACCCTTCGAGTCGGTGGGCCGCGTCGTGGGTGCGTCGGACGTCCAGCGTCTGACCTGATGTTCGTCCAGTCCGGCCGGGCCCTTGCCGGACTGGAAGGTTTCCTCGACGGTCCATCTGCGTCCGACGACCCGCACCAGGGTGGACAGTGGGACCTGGGCGGCTGAGTAGCAGCGGTAGAAGGCAAGTTCCCGGGTTCGCGGGTTGCGGCGGACGAGCAGTTGGTGGCCGGTCCGGTCGTCGGCGATGTCGGCCAGGATGCGGGGACGCTGGCATCCAGTGCCCGGCCGATCATGCGGGCGGCGAGTACGGGTTTCGTGGTGAAGGCGACGCTGTCGGGTATCCCGGCGGCCTGGCAGCGGGCCGGATCATCGGTCCAGGAAAGCGGGACATACAGTTCAGGTCGATCGCCGCGTGTCCGAGCACGGTGGAGTAGGAGAGGTAGACGGCGACCTGGCTGTTCTCGATGCGCCCGGCGGTGCCGGTGTTCTGGCGCTGCACGCCCACCGTTGCGGCGCCCCACTTGGCCCTCGCCGGCAGGTGCTGCAGACCGTGCGGGGTCGCGTCCCCAACAGCACGACCACGAACCGCTGTTGGAGCACTCGCAGGTCGGTGGAGATCGCGAGGGGCCACTGTCAGTGCCGGGTGATAGGAAGCTGGCATGACCGAGACACCTGCCTTCGAAGACCTGCTGGCCCTGGTCCAAGACCGCTCCGCCGCCCTGCGCAGCAGCGTCGCGGCGTCCCCCGATCTGGATGTCCGCGTCCCCAGCTGCCCCGACTGGTCACTCCGTGACCTCGTTGAGCACCTCACCGAGGTGCACCGGTTCTGGGCGGCGGCGGTCGTAGCCGGTCCCAGCGAGAAGCCCCCGACCGTGGCACTGTCCGATGACACGCTGTCAGCCGACCTACTGGCCCGTTCGGCCGCAGCCACCCAGGAACTGGTCGCCGCCCTGCAAGCCGCAGGTCCCGCGGTGGACTGCTGGACATGGTGGGGCGACTCCGACGTCCCGACGACCAGTAGTGCCGTGGCGCGCCATCAGGTCCAGGAGGCTGCTGTCCACGCCTTCGACGCCCAGCTCGCCACCTCAACTCCCCAGCCCATCCCCACGGCTGTCGCACTCGACGGCATCGCCGAGTTCATCGGCATCAGCCATGGCACTGCCGGCCCCTGGCCGCACGAGCCGGCCCGGATCGGCCTGCACGCCGCCGAGGGCCAGTCATGGCTGCTCGAACTGACGACATCGGGCTCACACCTCATCGACGGCCACCATGAAACGAACGCCGACCTCCACGGATCCGCAAGCAACCTGTTGCTCGCCATGCACGGCCGCGTCCCCATGGACAACCTGCGAAGCGAGGGTGACCGCGCCACCCTGGAGAACCTCCTGAACTGGCCAGACTTGGGCTGATCTTTCAGCCCCGGAAACCCCCCTGCAGGCCGGCTCGCCGACGCCCCGATTACCAGGAAGCAGAACCCCGCGGCAGGACTCGCCGGAGTCGCCGCCGACCACGGCGCCCGGCTCGTCATCGTCAACGCCGAGCCGACCCCGTACGACGCACGCGCCGACGAGGTCGTACGAGAACCGATCGGCACAGCCCTGCCCGCGCTGCTGCGCCGGCTGGGCGCGGGGGACGAGTGACCGCTCGCCCGGCGGGTCTCCTAAGAGGCCCGCAGGGTCTCCTCAGGGGCCCTTGCGGGTGAAGGTCACGTGCGTGACGCCGGTGGGCGACGAGGTGGCCTCGACCGCGTAGTCCTTCTCCACGTCCTCAAGGCCGTCCCAGAGGCGTACGCCCCGGCCGAGCAGGATCGGGACCACCACGACGTGCATACGGTCGATGAGGCCGGCGGCGAGGAAGTCGCGGACCACGGTGACTCCCCCGCCGATGCGTACGTCCTGGCCGTCGGCGGCATCGCGGGCCGTCTCCAGCGCCTTGTCGGGGGACGTGTCGAGGAAGTGGAACGTCGTGCCGCCCTCCATCTCGATCGACGGGCGCGGGTGGTGGGTGAGGACGAACGTCGGTGTGTGGAACGGGGGGTTGGGCCCCCACCACCCCTTCCACTCCGGGTCCTCGTGCCAGCCGGGCGGGCCGAACTTGCCGGCGCCCATGATCTCGGCGCCGATCCCTGGCTCGAACTGGCGGGCGAAGGCGTCGTCGACGCCGCCGGTCCCGCCCGCACCTCCTGTCATGCCGTGCCAGAACCCAGTGGTGAACATCCACTGGTGCAGCCTTTCGCCGGCATGGCCGAAGGGCGCGTCCTTGCTCTGGACGTCACCGGTGCCGAAGCCGTCGAGCGAGATCGAGAAGTTGTGCACACGGGCGTGAGACATGAGTGGCGACCCCTTTCCTCTGCGGCCCAGTCTCGTCGAATCGGCCCGGTCTCGCAGAGGTAGTGGACAATGGCCGGTCGACGGTCAGCCGCCCGGTACGGCGATTGGGAGAGGTCCGGTCCCTAGGACCCGGCGGGCACTCGCGTCACCCGCACGCCCGCCTCCGCCAGCACCGCGCAAGTCGCCGCGTCCGCCGACGTGTTGGTGACCACGGTGTCCAGCTCCTCGGGGCCGCAGATCTTGACCATGCCCGTGCCGGGGAACTTGGTGTGGTCGGCGAGGAGGGTCACCTTGTCGCTGGCGGCGATCATGGCGCGCCTGGCGGGCACCTCGGCGACGGTGGTGTCCATGACCTGACCCGCGGGGCGGATGCCGCAGGCACCCATGAAGAGCCAATCGGCGTGCACCTGACGGAGGTTGTCCTCGGCCACGAAGCCGTCCAGCATGCGTGACTCACGGATGACCATGCCGCCCAGCAGCATCAGTTCGACACTGTCGTCCGGGAGGAGTTCGTCGTACACCACGAGGTTGTTGGTGATCACGGTGATCCGGCGTCCGTGCAGCCGACGGGCCAGGCGGTGGACGGTCGTGCCGGAGTCGAGGATGATCGACTGGCCGTCCTCGATCAGCGTGGCCGCGTGGGCGGCTATCGCGTCCTTCTCCGCCACCTGGGCCTCGGCGGCCTCGACGAAGGGTGCGGCACCGCCCTCTTCGATCACCGCCCCGCCGTGGACCCGGGTGAGCAGGCCGTCGTCCTCCAGTTTGAGGAGATCACGGCGTACGGTCGCGGGGCTGGCCGCAAGCTGACCCGCGAGGTCCGTCACGGTGACGGTGCCGCCGGATCGCAACGCCCGCAGGATGAGTTGGTGTCGTTGTTCAGCCAGCACGCCACGGAACACTACACGTCACCGGCCCGCACAACTCGGTTGCTGACGTGGGCGATTGAGGTACTGGGCGGCTAGAACAGCGTCGCGCCGCTCTCGACCGCACCGCCCTCGAACGCCAGCAGTCGCTGCTTGCGGTCCAGGCCGCCGCCGTAGCCCGTCAGACTGCCGCTCGCGCCGACTACCCGGTGGCAGGGGACGATGATGCCGATGGGGTTCTTGCCGTTGGCGAGGCCTACCGCGCGGGAGGCGCCCGGGTTGCCGAGGGCGTCGGCCAGATCGCCGTAGGAGCGGGTCTCGCCGTAGGGGATCAGGTTGAGCTGGTCCCAGACGCTGCGCTGGAACGGGGTGCCGATCAGCTTCAGGTCGAGGGTGAACTCCTTCAACTCGCCCGCGAAATAGGCCTCCAGTTGCTCCTCGGCCTCGCTGAAGAGCGTTTCGTCGCGGGGGCCGAAGGTCTCCTCGGGTGGTCGGTGGCGCTGTTCGGTCATGTAGAGACCGCACAGGACACCGTCGTCGGCGACGAGGGTGAGGGGGCCGTAGGGGCTGGGGATGACGGTGTGCTGCTTCATTTTCTGCGCATGCCCTTACATCTACGAATACATCCGTGAAAGCGCTTATACCGGGAGGAAGTTGATCGGGTGACTGTCGGTCGCCCACAGGTACTGGGTCGCGTACGCCCGCCAGGGGCGCCAGGCCGCCGCTCGGGTCGTGAGGGCCGCCGGTGTGGACGGGAGGCCCAACTCCTGGGCGGCGCGGCGGATTCCGAGGTCGGTGGCGAGGAACGCGTCCGGGTCGCCGAGGGCGCGCATCGCGATGACGTCGGCCGTCCAGGGGCCGAAGCCGGGAAGGGAGAGGAGCGCGGCCCGGGTCTCGGGCCAGTCGCTCTCCGGTCCCAAGTGGAGTGTGCCGTCGGCCAGTTGGCGTACGAGTGTGGTGAAGGTGATGCGGCGGGTGCGGGGCATCGCCAGGGACTCCGGGTCCAGGGCGGCGAGCGCCTCCGGGGTCGGGAAGAGGTGGGTGAGGCCGCCCTCGGGGTCCTCCACCGGGTCGCCGTGCGCGGTGACCAGGCGGGCCGCGTGCGTGCGGGCCGCGGCGGTGGAGACCTGCTGACCCAGCACGGCGCGTACGGCGAACTCCGCCTCGTCGACCGTGCGCGGGACCCGTCGGCCCGGCGCCTTGTCGACGAGCGGGGCGAGCAACGGGTCCGTGCGGAGCTGGTCGTCGATCGCGACCGGGTCGGCATCCAGGTCGAGCATGCGGCGGCAGCGGCTGATGGCGACCGTGAGGTCGCGCAGGTCGCTGAGGGTGAGCCGGCAGGCGATGTGGTCGGCGGCCGGGGTGAGCGCGACGATGCCGTGTCCGTACGGGAGACGGAGGGTGCGGCGGTAGGCGCCGTCCCGCCACTCCTCCACCCCTGGTACGGCGGTCGCCGCGAGGTGGCCGAAGAGGTTGTCGGGGTTGAGCGGGGCGCGGAAGGGGAGGCGGAGTGTCAGCACTCCGGGGGTGAGGGCCGCCGTGGCCCTCTTGGGGCGGCGATTGCGCAGTTCGGTCGGGGAGAGGGCGAAGACCTCGCGCACGGTGTCGTTGAAGGTGCGGATCGAGGAGAAGCCGGCCGCGAAGGCGAGCTCCGCCATCGGGAGCGGGGTCGTCTCGATCAACAGGCGTGCGGTCTGGGCGCGTTGGGCCCGCGCGAGCGCGAGCGGCCCGGCGCCGACCTCGGCGAGCAGCTGGCGTTCGACCTGCCGGGTGCTGTAGCCGAGGCGGGCGGCGAGGCCGGGTACGCCGTCGCGGTCCACGACACCGTCGGCGATCAGCCGCATCGCGCGGGCGACGAGGTCGGCACGCTGGTTCCACTCCGGGGAACCGGGGCTGGTGTCGGGCCGGCACCGCTTGCAGGCCCGGAATCCGGCCTGCTGGCAGGCCGCCGCGCTGGGGTAGAAGACCATGTTCTCGGGCTTGGGCGGGACCACGGGGCAACTCGCCCGGCAGTAGATCCGGGTCGTCAGGACCGCCGTGAAGAACCAGCCGTCGAAGCGCGCGTCCTTGGACTGGACGGCGCGTACGCAGCGCTCTCGGTCGGTGTGCATCCCGTTATGCATGCGTCCAGCATCGGCGATGCGCGAGGGCGAGGCTGGCGAGAATCCGACATCAACCTTGCGTGCCCTGGGGCACCTCGGATCACCGGCCGACCTCACTCATCCGCCGACCCCGCGACCCCACGTCATGCCGGCTTGCTGCCCACCGTGTCCTGCTGCGAGGCCAGCGCCCAGATGACGAACACGTCGATGGCCATCATGACCAGGGACCACAGGGGCGAGTACGGCAGGAACAGGAACTGCGCGACCAGGCTCAGCGAGGCCAGGAAGATGCCGGTGAACCGCGCCCAGGACTCGCCCCTGAGCACGCCCCAGCCGGTGACTGCGACGAGGGCGCCGAGGATGACGTGGATCCAGCCCCAGCCGGTGAGGTTGAGCTCGTAGACGTAGCTGCCGACACGGCCGTACACGTCGTCCTTGGCGATCGCTGCGATGCCCTGCAGGACAGCGAGGACACCGCTGCACAGCATCAGCACACCGGCGAAGACGACACCGCCGGACACCCAGCCGTCGCCGTCCCCTCCGGGGCGCGCGGAACGCGGGGCGGACGGGGTGCCGGAGGGCGTGCCGGTCGGGTGCGCTGCCTGCTGGCTCATGGGTCCTGGTCCCTTCTGAGGCCCCCGCTTCGGTGAGACCGAGCCTTCGGCCGAGGACCGGGGGCCGCCATCCCGAGTACGCCGAACGGGTGAACGGGGAGAGGTGCTCGACCGTCCCGGACACCCCGAAGAAGCCCAGGTCACCGGCCGCGGCCCGGGTCCACGTCAGCCTGCCCGCCGGGTCTCCTCCACGAAGGCGGTCACGACCTCCACGTACTCCTCCGGGCTCGTCGCATGAGGGACGTGTCCGGAACCCTCGAAGATGTGGGCCCTCGCCTGCGGCAGCGCCTCCAGTCGGGCCGTGATCGGGTGCAGCCACTCGGGGCTGGTCGTGCCGTGCGTGACCAGCAGGGGAACGGGACGGGCGGCGAGGCGGTCGAGATCGAGGGCGGCCCAGGCCAGGTCGCCGTGCTCGTCCAGGAAGGTGGGGGCGTTGGCGACCACGGTGTCGCGAGCCTTCTCGGGGAGTTTGTCCCACTCCCCCGGGCCCAGCGCGATCTCGTCCATGAACCGGCGCGCTCCCTCCAGGTCCTCGCCCGCGCGCAGGTGGTCGAGGACGGCGGCCAGCTCGCGCAGGACCGACGTCGTCATCGGCCGCAGTACGGGATCGTCGGCGACGAGGTCCAGGAGCGGCGGCTCGTGCACGGTGAGTCCGCGGAAGAGTTCGGGTCGCCGGGCGGCGAGGCCCAGTGCGGTCGACGCGCCGAAGGAGTTGGCCGCCACGTACACCGGCCCGGGCCCGAGCGTCGCGATCAGCGCGGCCAGGTCCTCCTCGTCCTCGACGCGGGTCCCCTGCCCGGGTGGGCGTTCGCTGCGGCCGTGCCCGCGGCGGTCGTAGACCAGGACCCGGAACCGCTCCGCGAAGGCGTCGCGGACACGCACCCATGCGTAGTGGTCGTCCCAGGATCCGTGCACCAGGACCAACGGGTCGCCGTCGCCCACGACTTCGCGGTAGAGGTCCACCCCGTTCACTTCGACTCGTGGCATACCGCTGCTCCCCTTCATCGACCGAGTTCATGGACCGCATTCATGGACCGCATGCATGGACCGAACTGCCGTGCTGGTCAGTCCAGTTGCGGCCGGCAGGTCACGACTGCTCGCGCAGTCTGCGCCAGACCGCCTTCGCCGCGTTGTGCCCCGACATGCCGTGCACACCGGGCCCCGGTGGCGTGGCCGAGGAGCAGATGAAGACGGCGGGGTGCGGGGTGGTGTACGGCGACAGGGAGAGCTTGGGGCGCAGCAGGGTCTGCAGGCCCGAGACCGCGCCGGAGCCGATGTCGCCGCCGACGTAGTTGGCGTTGCGCGCGGCGAGTTCGGGTGGTCCGGCGATCGCGCGGGCGAGGACGCGGTCGCGGAACCCCGGGGCGAAGCGCTCCAGTTGGCGTTCCATCGCGTCCGTGAGGTCGCCGGTCCAGCCGCTGGGGACATGTCCGTAGGCCCAGAAGACCTGCTTGCCCTCGGGTGCGCGGCCGGGGTCGACGACACCGGGCTGCACCGTGATCAGGAACGGCCGGTCGGGCGCCCGGCCCTCCCGGGAAGCGGCGCGCAGTGCGATGCCGATCTCCGCGCTGTCGGCGCCGATCTGTACGGTGCCGGCGACGCGGGCCTGCTCGGCGGTCCACGGCACCGGGCCGTCCAGCGCGTAGTCGACCTTGAAGACTCCCGGGCCGTAGCGGTAGCCCTCGTAGTAGCGGCCGAAGCCCGCGATGCGGGCCAGGGCGGTGGGCGAGGTGTCGAAGACGTACGCGCGGGCGGGCGGCAGGTCGTCGAGGCGCTTGACCTCGTAGTCCGTGTGGACCGTGCCGCCGAGGTCCTTGAGGTAGGCGGCGAGCGCGTCGGAGATGGACTGGGAGCCGCCGCGGGCGACCGGCCAGCCGTGCGCGTGCGCGGCGAGGGCGAAGACCAGGCCGATCGCGCCGGTGGCGAAGCCTGAGAGCGGGGCCATGACGTGCGCGACGAGGCCCGCGAAGAGCGCCTTGGCGCGCTCGTCGTGGAAGCGGCGGGTCAGCCAGGTCGACGGGGGCAGACCGACGAGACCGAAGCGCGCGAGGGTCACCGGGTCGCGCGGGAGCGAGGTGAGCGGCAGCGACATGAAGTCGCGCACCAGGGTGTCCCACTTGAGGAGGAAGGGCTCGACCAGCCTGCGGTACGGTCCCGCGTCCCGGGGCCCGAAGGAGGCGGCCGTCTCGGCGACCGACCGGGACAGCACTGCGGCGGTGCCGTCGGTGAAGGGGTGCGCCATGGGCAGCTCGGGCTGGAGCCACTCCAGGCCGTACCGCTCCAGGGGCAGGGCACGGAACGCCGGGGAGCTGATCCCGAGCGGGTGGGCGGCCGAGCAGGGGTCGTGGCGGAAGCCGGGCAGGGTGAGCTCTTCCGTACGGGCTCCCCCGCCCACGGTGTCACGGGCCTCGAAGACCGCCACGGAGAAGCCGCGACGGGCCAGCTCCACGGCCGCGGTCAGCCCGTTGGGCCCCGCTCCCACCACGACCACATCGAGCATCGACGGCACCTTCGGACCCCTTCGTCAGCCGATGGCCTGCGGGGTCAGGATATGACGGGGCACTGACACCTTTGGGTCACGGGTGCTGCACATTGGGGCGGTCATCGGGAGACGACGTGCCCCCGACAGCGCCCCCGATCGCGTCCGGACCATCCCCGACCTCCCCGGTCTCCTGGGTCTTCGCCGTCCCGTCCTCCTGGTCAGGCCGTGCCCGACAGCAGTCCCACGATCCGGCGCGCCGTGGCGGCGTCGCGGGCCGCGGTGAACGGCAGGGCGTTGCCGCCCGTCACGCGGAACGGCTCCCCGGTGATCGTGAGGTGCGTGCCGCCCGCCTCCTCGACCAGCAGGATGCCCGCCGCGTGGTCCCAGGCGGCCTCCCAGGAGAACGCCGTCGCGTCCAACTCGCCGCGGGCGATGGCGAGATACTCAAGGCCCGCCGAGCCGCACGCGCGCGGGGCGACACCCTCCGTCCACAGGCCCAGCAGGGCGCGCTTCTCCTCGGCCGTCGTGTAGTCCGGGTGGGAGGTGGCCACTTCGAGGTCGCGGCCGGGGGCGGGCGGTCCTGCGTGCAGCCGCTCGCCGTTGAGGTAGGCGCCCTGACCCTTCACGGCCGTGGCGAGCAGGCCGAGCGCCGGAGCGTAGGTCCAGGAGGCGAGCAGGACCCCGTGGTGCGCGAGGGCGACCAGCGTGGAGAATCCGGGGTCGCCGTGCACGAACTGGCGGGTCCCGTCGACCGGATCGACTATCCAGACCGGCGCCTCGCCCTGTATCGCCTCGTACGTCGCCGGGTTGGCGTGCACCGCCTCCTCGCCGACCACGACGGAACCCGGCAGCAGGGCGCTCAGCACCCCGGTCAGGTACTTCTCGGCCAGGCGGTCGGCGTCCGTCACCAGGTCGTGCGGTCCGGCCTTCTCGTCGACCTCGTGCGCGGCGAGCCGGCGGAAGCGCGGCGTGATCTCCTTCGCGGCGGCCTCACGGACCGCCTGCTCGACGTCGGCCGAGTGCTGTGCGAGAAACTCTTCGATGGTTTCCGTGTCTTCGATCATGCCTCCATGAGAGCACGCGCCACTGACAATCCCCACCCGCCCGGTGCACACCGGGTGGAATCGGCATGAAATCCCGGCACGCCATGATCTCGGCGCTCCCGACGCCGAGGGCGCCCGCTCAGCGGCCCACCGCCGCCCACTCGCTCAACGCCCCACCGCATACCCCTGCATCCCGCGCGGGTTCGCCGCCGCCGACAGGACGCCGGTCCGCGGATCCCGCGCGACCGCGCACAGCCGGCCCTCCGACCAGGCGTCGCCGACGGTCACGTCGTGCCCGCGCCGCCGCAACTCCGCGACGACCTCCGGATCCGTACGGGACTCCACCGTCACGCTCCCCGGCCGCATCCCGCGCGGGTAGAACGATCCGGGGAAGCTGTCGTTGTGCCAGTTCGGGGCGTCGATCGCGCCCTGGAGGTCGAGGCCGCCGCGCACCGGTGCGCGCAGGGCGACGGCGAGGAAGAAGTGCAGCTGCCACTGGTCCTGCTGGTCTCCCCCGGGCGTACCGAAGGCCATGACCGGGACGCCGTCGCGCAGGGCGATGGACGGCGTGAGGGTGGTGCGGGGGCGGCGGCCCGGGGTGAGGGAGTTCGGCAGGCCCTCCTCCAGCCAGGTCATCTGGAGCCGCGTGCCGAGCGGGAAGCCCAGCTCGGGCACGACGGGGTTGGACTGGAGCCAGCCGCCGCTCGGCGTGGCCGCGACCATGTTGCCCCAGCGGTCGACGACATCGAGATGGCAGGTGTCGCCCCGGGTGGCGCCGTCGGACCCGACCTCGCTGTCGCCGACCGGCATCGCCACCGTCGGCTCACCGGCCCCCATCGGATCGAACCCGGGATCGTCGGTGGCGACCACGCACGCGTGCGTGCTGAGTCGCGGGACGCGCCCGCCCGGACTCCCGGGCCGCAGTTCGTACGAGGCCTTGTCGTCGACGAGGCGGCGCCGGGCCGCGTTGTAGTCGGCGGACAGCAACTCGCCGAGCGGCACCCGGTCCGCGCCCTCCGCGTCCCCGTACCAGGCCTCCCGGTCGGCCATGGCGAGCTTGCAGCCCTCGATCAGCAGGTGGACGTACTCGGCGGAGCCGTACTCCGGCAGCTCGGTCAACTCCGGGGCGAGCAGGGCGAGTTGCTGGAGCAGGACCGGGCCCTGGCTCCAGGGCCCCGCCTTGCACAGGGTCCAGCCGTGCCAGTCGTACGTCGCCGGCGCCTCGTAGGTCGCGGACCAGCCGGCGAGGTCGGCGGCCGTGAGGGTGCCGGTGTGGCGCTCGCCGCTGGTGTCCATGGTGGGGCGCCCGGACTGCTGTATCAGGGCCTCGGCGATGAAGCCGGAGCGCCACACCTCGCGCGCGGCCTCGATCTGCGCGATCCGGTCGCCCGCCCCGGCGACCTCGGCGAGCAGGCGCGTCCAGGTGGCGGCGAGGGCGGGGTTGCGCAGCAGTTCGCCGGGGCGCGGGGCCTTTCCGCCGGGCAGGTAGACCTCGGCGGAGGACGTCCACTCGGTCTCGAAGAGCTCCCGTACCGCCTCCACCGTGGCGCCGACGTTCTCCACGGGCGCGTGGCCGTCCTCGGCGTACCCGATGGCGTATTTGAGCACCTGGGCAAGGGACTTGGTGCCGTGGTCGCGCAGGAGGAGCATCCAGGCGTCGAAGGCGCCGGGCACAGCGGCGGCGAGCGGTCCCGTGCCGGGGACGAGATCGAGGCCGAGCCCCTTGTAGTGCGCGACCGTCGCTCCGGCGGGGGCGACGCCCTGGCCGCACAGCACGCGTACCTCGCCGCCCGCGGGCGCGAGCAGGATCGGCACCTCGCCGGCGGGGCCGTTCAGATGCGGTTCGACGACGTGCAGGACGAATGCGCCCGCCACGGCCGCGTCGTAGGCGTTGCCGCCGTCCTCCAGGACGGCCATCGCGGACTGCGAGGCCAGCCAGTGGGTCGAGGACACCATGCCGAAGGTGCCCTGCAGGGTCGGCCGGGTCGTGAACGGCATCTCTCACCTCTCGCTGCTCGCACGCCTCGGTCGGTCCGATCGTCGGTCCGACCGTCGGTCCGCTCGTCGGCCCGATCAGCGCTCCGGATCTTGCAGCAGGCTATGCCCATCCGGGCGTTCTACGAAGGTTTTGCGAACTCACGGGCATCCCATGAACCGCCTCCCACCTGCGCGAAGTCCCCTTTGCCCGGTTGGCGGGAGGCTCGGTAATCCCGAGTTCACCGGCCTTCCCTTCCTCGCCGTTCTACGCGCGTGGTGTCATGCACGCGCCCACGCCCCCCAGGTGGGCGTCAACTCGACCAGGAGTCACACATGTTGAGGCAGGAGTCACACATGTTGAGGAAGGTCCTCGTGCGCGCGGGTGTCGCTCTGGCGGCCGGCGCCGCCGTGCTCGCCACCTCCGTCCCCGCCAATGCCGCGAGCTACACCGCGTTCGCCTTCTCGCAGAGCGGCAGCCAGCCCACCATCTACGACTTCATCAACTCGGCGACCTCCTCGCTCGACATGACCATGTACGAGCTGGAGGACACGACCGCGGTCAACGACCTGATAGCCCTGAAGAACAAGGGCGTCACCGTGCGGGTCGTCCTCGACCGCGCGCACCAGTCCGCGAACAGCTCGGCGTACACGGCCCTGACGAACGCGGGCGTGGGTGTGGTGTGGTCGCCGTCGAGCTTCGTCTACACCCACCAGAAGACGATCACCGTGGACGGCACCAAGTCGCTTGTCCTGACCGGCAATCTGACCTCGCAGTACTACTCGACGGGCCGCGACTACGGGGTGTTCACGGACGACACCCGTGATGTCGCCGCGATCGAGAAGGTGTTCAACGCGGACTACGCCGGGACCTCGGTCACCCCGACCGACGGCGACCACCTGCTCTGGTCCCCCACGGACTCGCGCAGCCGGCTGGTGTCCGTCATCAACGCCGCGACGAAGACGCTGGACGTCGAGGAGTTGGAGTTCAGCGACAGCACGGTGGTCAACGCCATCGTGGCGCGGGCGAAGGCTGGCGTGACCGTCCGGGTGGTCCTGGAGACGCCGGGCGACTACTCCAGCCAGGTCTCCGCGATCAAGGCGGCGGGCGGCACGGTCGTCGGCTACTCCGACCCGGACGGGTTCTACATCCACGCCAAGGCCATGGTCGCCGACTACGGCCTGTCCACCCAGGAGGTGGAGGCGGGTTCCATGAACATCAGCAGCAACTCGCTCTCCAACAACCGGGAGTTGGGGATCATCCTCACCGGCACGGGAGTGGCCCAGTCGGTGGCCACGACCATCGAGACGACCTTCAAGAGCGACTACGCGGGCGGTACGGCCGCTTAGTTACTCAGGCTGCGCCCGATCCGTCACGACCGCCGTCTGCCCACCGTGAGCACGTGCCCGCTCGTGCCGAGCAGCGTCGGCTCGGACTCGATGCGCCGGGTGGCCGCCAATACGGCCTCCCGGCGGTCGGGGTCGTCGAGCCACGCGTCGAGCCCGCCCATCAGCCAGGCGACACCCTCCAGGCCGTACTGCCCCTCCGGGACGAGCCCCGCGTCGGTGAACTCGCCCGGAACCTCGGCGGGTTGGGCGAAGTAGGCGGTGGTGAAGAGGCCGCCCTCGGGTCCGTGCAGGCCGTTGTCACCTTCGGCGTCGGTGCGGGCCCGCCGCTCGGGGTCGAAGTAGAGCTCTCGGTGGAGCAGGTCGTGCAGGCCCGCGAACCGGTTGATGGTGGCCGCCACCACCGGTCCCCCAGGGCGGACCGCTCGGTGCGCCTCGGCCAACGCCCGTACCCGGTCGGCCCGTTCGGGCAGGTGGTACAGCGGGCCGAGCAGCAGTACCACGTCGTATTCGGCGTCGGCGACGGGCAGCGACCGCGCGTCCCCGGACCTGGCCGTCACCCCGGGCAGTCGGTCGGCCTGCTCAACGTGCAGCGGTACGGGGTCGACGAGTTCGACCTCGTACCCGTCCCGGGCGAGCCACTCGGCGTGCACTCCACTGCCGCCGCCGACGTCCAGCACGCGCGCGGGAGCCGGCGGCAGGATCCGGTGCAGCACGTCCTGCGTGCGCCAGAACTCCAGTCGCCCGGCGCCGCCTTGTCTGAGGCGCCCGTCCTCCTCGCCACGGCCGTAGTAGGCGAGGATCTCCTCGCGGACGGTGGGCTCCTGAGCGCGTGTCGTCTCCGTCATGGCACCAGCCTGCTGACCCGCGGCCGCCGCCCGCAAAGGGTTATGCGCCGCGCGCGACCACCAGCCCCGACTCGTAGGCGAACACGACCAGTTGGGCCCGGTCCCGCGCGCCCAGCTTCGTCATCGCGCGGCTGATGTGGGTCTTCGCCGTGAAGGGGCTGATGACCATGTGGGCGGCGATCTCCTCGTTGGTCAGACCCCGGGCGGCCAGAGCGGTCACCTCGCGTTCGCGGCGGGTCAGACAGTCCAGGCCGGGCGCCGTCGACCGGTCCGGCGGCCGGGACACGAACTCGCCGATGAGGGTGCGGGTGACGGCCGGCGAGAGCAGGGCCTCGCCGCCCGCGACCACCTCGATGGCCTGGAGCAGGTCGGCCGGTTCGGTGTCCTTCAGGAGGAAGCCGCTGGCGCCCGCGCGCAGGGCTTCGAAGACGTACTCGTCGAGGCCGTAGTTGGTGAGCATCACGACCCGCACGGCCGCGAGGGCGGGGTCCGCGGCGATGTGGCGGGTCGTCTCGATGCCCGTCATCACCGGCATCTGTACGTCGATCAGCGCGATGTCGGGCACGACGGCGCGGACGAGGGCCAGGCCCTGCGCGCCGTCCGCCGCCTCGCCGACCACCTCGACGGCGTCCTCGGCCTCCAGCAACGCCCGGAAACCGGCCCGCATCAGCGCCTGGTCGTCGATCAGCGCGACCCTGATCATCCCGTCTCCCCCAACGGCAGCCGGGCCCGCACCGCGAAGCCGCCCTCCGTGCGCGGGGCTGCGTCCAGCGTGCCGCCGAGAGCCGTGACGCGCTCGCGCATGCCGGTGAGGCCCACGCCCGGGGTCGGTGGGCGGTCCGGGTCGGCGGTGCCGTCGTCCTCGACCCGTATCGTCAAGTCGGCCTCGTCGTAGGCGAGTTGCACCTGAACCTTGGCCGGTCCCGCGTGCCGGGCCGCGTTGGTCAGCGCCTCCTGGACGATGCGGTACACGGCACGGTCGACCGTGGCCGCCAGCGGCCGTTCCTCGCCGGTCACCGTGAGCTCGACGGCGAGTCCCGCGGCACAGGCCCGCTCCACCAACAGCGCGGGCGTGCCGGTGGGTTCGTCGGTGCGCAGTATCTCCAGCGTGGCGCGGAGTTCGCGCATGGCCTCGCCGCTCGCGTCCTGGATGGCGAGCAGCGCGGGCGGCACCTCCTCGCCGCGCTTGCGGGCCAGGTGGACGGCGACGCCCGCCTGGAGCTTGACGATGGAGATGCTGTGGGTGAGCGAGTCGTGCAACTCCCTTGCTATGCGCAGGCGTTCCTCGCCCGCCCGGCGCAACGCCGCCTCCTCCCGGGTGCGTTCGGCCTCCAGGGCGCGCTGTTCCGTCTGGCGCAGGTACGCCTGCCAGTTGCGGTCGGCGAGGCCGGTGACCACGGCGCACAGGAACCAGCCCGCGAGCAGCGCCGCCTTCTCGGCCACCTCCTCGGTCGTCGGGCCGGTGGCAACGTAGGCCGCCAGGAAGGCCACGCCCGCGCCCGCCGCGTAACCCCGGTGTCCCGCGCGGGAGGCCGTGTGCACGGCGGCGAGGACGGGCAGGGCTGCCAGCGGTCCCGGGTGCGCGTGCACGACATACGCCCCGCCGGCGACCGTGGCGACGGCGAGCACCGCCAGCGGGGCCGTGCGGTAGAACGCCAGGGCCGCCGAGGCCAGGGCGATGAGCACGTAGTCGACGGGCACGGTGTCCGCGTCGAAGGCGGCCGTGGTCACGACGAGCGCGCCGACGACGACCGCGAGGGCCGCGTCGGCGAGGTTCCTGCGTACGACCGGATTCCCACTCCCCATGTCCGCACAGTAGACGGCACCGCCGACACCGGCGTCAGCCCTGTGGACGGCTCTCGGGCTACTCCCGGTGCAGTAGTCCGCGGCCCCGGCACACCCGTCGGCGTCCCTCGAACTCCCTTCGTCCGTACGACGACCGGGGGCACCCCCGCGGCGCACGCTGCTGCCATGTCCACAGCCTTCCGCTTCACTCAGCCGCCGGCGCCAGGTGCGGCGACCGGCCGCGTCGCCGAGGTGTACGCGCAACTCGCCCACGACTTCGGCATCGACAAGGCGGCCACCTTCGTGGTCCTCTCCTCCGCGCCCGAACTCCTCGCCCCCGCTTGGGCGTTGATGCGCGAGTCGCTGATCGCCGGGGCGGGCAGCCGCACCGGCAAGGAGCTGGCCGCGTACGGGGTGTCGCGCGCAAACCGGTGCCCGTTCTGCGTGTCCGCGCACACCGTCCTGCTGCACGCCACCGGCGACCACGCGCTCGCCGAGCAACTGGCGCGCGGGGAGCGGCCGGAGAACGACGCGCACGCGCGTGTGCTCCACTGGGGAGAGCACACGCGCGTGCCCGGCGCCGACCTGGAGCCGTATCCGTTCCCGCGCGAGCACGCGCCCGCCTACCTGGGCACGGCGTTCGCCTTCCACTTCATCAACCGGATCGTGTCGGCGCTGCTGACCGAGCGGCTGCTGCCGGGCAACGCCGAGCGACTGCGCCCGGTACGGAGTCTGGCGGGCCGCTCGCTGGCCGGGACCGTACGCCGTGCCGCCGTACCTGGTGCGTCCCTTCCACTCCTCGACGCGCCACCCCCTGGACCGTCCTGGGCGGCCGGCACCGCGGTCGGCCCGGCCTACGGCGCCCTGCGCGAGGCGGCGCTGGCGGGCGCGGACCTGCTCGACGCCGACGACCAGGCCCTCGTACGGCGGACCGTGGGCAGGTGGGACGGCTCGCATCCGCCGCTCGACCTGCCCGGGATCCCCGACCGGCGTGAGCGTCCTGGCGCACGCCTGGCGCTGCTGGCCGCGCTCGCGCCGTACCGCATCACGGACGCGGACGTGGCGGCCTGGCGGCGACCGGAGCACACCGACCACTGCCTGGTCCACCTCGTCGCGTACGGCGCGTTCGCGGCCGTGGACCGCATAGAGAGCGCACTCGCCCTGCCCACCACCCGGGAGACCCGATGAACAAAACGGCCGAAGCGCCAGAAAACATAGCCACCCGACGAGAGCGCTACGACATCCTCGGCGGCGGTGCGCACGACGCCCTGTTCGCGGGCGCCGGCGTCAAACTCGCCGACCGCGTCCTCGACGTCGGCTGCGGCACCGGGGCCACCACTCGGATCGCCGCGCGGCTCGCCGCCCGTGGTCATGTCGTCGGCGTCGACACGGAGGCGGCACCGCTGCGCAGGGCGCGTGAGCGCACCCGCGCGGAGAAGATCCGGAATGCCGCGTATGTGCAGGCGGACGCCGAAGTACACCCGTTCCCGCGCGCCGGGTACGACGTCGTCGTGAGCCGTGGCGCCGTGATGTTCTTCACCGATCCCGTGGCCGGATTCGGGAACCTGTGGCGGACGTTGCTGCCGGGCGGGCGGCTGGCGTTCGTGTGCCCGCGGTCCCTCTCCGACCCGGTCCGCATCCGCGAGATCCTGCGGAGCTACGAGAACATCACGGTCAGGCCCGTACCCGTGGCGACGGTCTGGGGCGGCGACTCGACGGACGCCGGCACCGGGCGGCTACGGGGAGATGTCTGGCTGGTCACCGCGAAACGCCCGCGCTGAGGGGCCGTCAGCCGTGAGGCCTGCGTGATCGGCCGCGTACGGAGCGAGTTGGCACTTCCGTCTCACAGGGACTCGTGTGAAACTGGCGCCCCCGTCCGCAGTGCGGACCCGTCCGCACACCGTCCCCCACCGAAAAGTGTGCCGTGCGCGATTTTCCTCTGCCGCTCGCTCTGACGGCGCGTATCTCCCCTGTCGTCGTGCTGGCCGCGGCGGGCTGGGCCCTGTCGTCCGGACCGTTCGCCACCACGTCGTCCGCCGACTCCCAGAACAAGCAGGAGAGCGGGCGGACGAGCACGCAGTCGCCCTCCGCGCCCGCGACGGCAGCGGTGTCCAAGTCGTACTCGGCCTCCCCCGCGCCCTGCGGCAGCCTGGCCAAGAAGACGATCACCTCGCTGGTGCCCGGCGCCAAGACGGCCGGAAAGGAGATCAAGTCCACGGACGCGAAGATCCGCCGGACCTGCTCGTGGAACGCCCTCAAGGGCTTCGACTACCGCTGGCTCGACGTGTCCTTCGAGATCATGGACTCCGAGGCGGCGGCGCAGAAGTCGTACAAGGAACGGCTCACGGAGAAGAGCGGCGGCGGCGCGGTTCCCGGACTCGGCGACACCGCCTACTCGGTGGTGAACCTGACCACCGAGGACAAGCAGCAGACGCGCGAGGGCGAGGTGGTGGCCCAGGTGTCCAACGCGCTGGTGATCGTCACCTACAACGGCAGCGACTTCGAGTCGAAGAAGGCCCCGAGCACGGACGAGATCAACAAGGGCGCCATCAAGGCCGCCAAGGAGGCGGTCTCCGCGTTGAAGGGCGGCCTGGCCAGCTAGGGCTGCTTGGGATCAGCCCCGGGCCCGACCGCCCCTCCGACCGCCGGGGCTCTAGACCTTGACGGTCTCGGACGCCGGCTCCGGGTCCTTTCCGCGCAACAACATCAGCGCCACGTAGAGCACCATCGACGTGCCCAGGCCCACGGCCCAGCCGTAGTCGGCGAGCGAGGACAGGGCCGGGATGGGCCGGCCGTCGATCAGCGGGTGGAAGTCGGCGCCGCCGATGGCCAGCACGCCACCCACCACGAAGGCGACCACGGCCCGCCAGTTCCAGCCGCCGTCGTACCAGTAACGGCCGCCCGCGCGATACAGGTCTGTCAGGTCGAGCTTGCCGCGGCGCAGGATCCAGTAGTCGGCGATGAGGATGCCCGCGACCGTGCCGAGCAGACCGCCGACCAGGCCGAGCCAGGTGAAGATGTAGCCCTGCGGGTCGGAGTACAGCTTCCACGGGAAGATGACGACGCCGAGCACACAGGTGACGAGCGCGCCGGCCCGGAAACTGATCTTCCGGGGCGCGATGTTGGAGAAGTCGAAGGCCGGGGAGACCAGGTTGGCCGCGATGTTCACGGACAGGGTCGCGACCAGGACGGTCACCAACGCGTAGAGCAGGCCCACCACGTTGTCGGTCTTCGCCGCCAACTGGACCGGGTCCCAGACCGCTTGGCCGTACACGGCCTGCGAACCGGAGGTGACCATCACCGACAGCAGCGCGAACAGCGTCATGGTCGTGGGCAGACCCAGGGCCTGCCCCCAGGTCTGCGCCTTCTGGCTCTTGCCGTAGCGGGTGAAGTCGGGGATGTTCAGCGACAGTGTGGACCAGAAGCCGATCATGCCCATCAGCGAGGGCCAGAACAGCTTCCAGAAGTCGCCGCCCCAGCCGAGCTTGGAGGGCTGGTCGAGCAACGGGCCGAAACCGCCCGCCTTGTTGCTCATCCAGATCAGCATGACGACCGCGCCGACGATGACGAAGGGCGCCGCCCAGTTCTCGAAGCGGCGGATCGTCTCCATGCCCCGGTAGATGATCGCGACCTGGATCGCCCAGAAGATCGCGAACGACAGCCACATCGTCCAGGCGTAGCCGCCGATGTGCGAGGCGTTCGCCCAGCTGTCCCCGATCAGCTTCCCGGCGAGGAAGAAGATCGCCTCACCGCCGATCCAGGTCTGGATGCCGAACCACCCGCACGCCACCAACGCCCTTACGACGGCGGGCAGGTTGGCGCCGCGCACGCCGAAGGAGGCCCGGGCGAAGACCGGGAAGGGAATCCCGTACTTCGGTCCCGCGTGCCCGGTGAGCAGCATGGGCACGAGCACGATCAGGTTGGCCAGGGCGATGGTGAACACCGCCTGCTTCCAGTCCATGCCGACGGCGATGAGCCCGGAAGCCAGCGTCCAGGAGGCCGTGTTGTGGGCCATGCCGACCCACAGCGCGGAGAAGTTGTACGTGGTCCAGGTGCGCTTCTCCACCGGGACCGGCAGCAGGTCCTCGTTGGCGTAGGGGCCGCTGGGCTGCGGCGAACCAGGGGCGATCTCCACCCGGCCGTCGGCCAGGGTGACTTGAGAGGTCGGCGGTATGGCCGTGGGAGCGGTGTCGGTCATGGGCAGGCCAATCAAACGAGGGGCGGGATCCGGAGAGGCCGTGCGGGTGGGCTCCGGTCCCCCTCCCCCGGGACGGCGGAGGAGGGGGAGAACTGGAGTGGGGGGACGGGGAGTCGAGCGGTACCGGAGTGGGGGACGGGGAGTCGAGCAGCGCCGGTGTGGGTGGGGTCAGGCGTTGACGGCCGGGATGACCTTCGTCCCGTACGCGTCGATCACGCTCTCCTGCGCGTCGTGCATGTCGTACACGGCGAACTGGTCGACGCCCAGCTCGCGCAGGGCGTTGAGCTTCTCGATGTGCTTCTCGACCGGGCCGATCAGACAGAACCGGTCGACGATCTCGTCGGGCACGAACTGGGTGTCGGGGTTGTCGGCCCGGCCGTGATGCGAATAGTCGTACCCCTCACGGGCCTTGATGTACTCCGTGAGTTCGTCGGGTACGGCGGCCGAGTGCTCGCCGTACTTGGAGACGAGGTCGGCCACGTGGTTGCCGACCATCCCGCCGAACCAGCGGCACTGGTCGCGCGCGTGGGCGAGCGCCTCGGGCGAGTCGTCCTCGGTGACGTACGCCGGGGCGGCGACGCAGATCTTCACCTCGGACGGGTCGCGTCCGACGGCGACGGCCGCGTCCTTGACCGCCTTCACCATGTACTCGGTGAGGTAGAGGTCGGCGAGCTGGAGGATGAAGCCGTCGGCCTCCTCGCCGGTCATCTTCAGGGCCTTGGGGCCGTACGCGGCCATCCAGACGGGGAGTTCGGCGCCCGGCTTGATCCACGGGAACTTGATCACCGTGCCGCCGAGGTCGGCCTCCTCGCCGCGCGCCAGCGACCGGATGACCTTCATGGCACCGCTGATCCGGGCCAGTGTGTTCGGCGTCCGGCCCGCGACGCGCATCGCGGAGTCGCCGCGGCCGATGCCGCACACCGTGCGGTTGCCGAACATGTCGTTGAGGGTGGCGAAGGTGGAGGCGGTGACCTCCCAGGTGCGGGTGCCCGGGTTGGTGACCATCGGGCCGACCGTCAACTTGGTGGTGTTCGACAGGATCTGACTGTAGATCACGAACGGTTCCTGCCACAGCACGGCGGAGTCGAAGGTCCAGCCGTAGGTGAAGCCGTTGCGTTCGGCCCGCTTCATCAGGCTGATGACCTTCGAGGCCGGCGGGTCGGTCTGCAGGACGAGTCCGAAGTCCATTGTCGCCACTCCTAGTTGAGGTACTGACTGGTGGAGCGCGGGGTGTAGACGCCGTGGCCCGCGTGCCCGGTGTACTCCCGCTCGGTGATGACGAGTTCGCCGCGCGAGAGGACGGTCTCGACCCGGCCGGTGAGGCGCTTGCCCTCGTACGCCGAGTAGTCGACGTTCATGTGGTGCGTCTCGGCGGAGACGATCTGCTCGGCGTTGGGGTCGTAGATGACGACGTCGGCGTCGGCGCCCGGGGCGATCGTGCCCTTCTTCGGATAGAGGCCGAACATCCGCGCCGGGGAGGCGCAGGCGATCTCGATCCAGCGGCGGCGGCTGATGTGCCCGTCGACGACGCCCTGGTGGAGCAGATCCATGCGGTTCTCGACGCCCGGCATGCCGTTGGGGATCTTCGAGAAGTCGCCCCGGCCCAGCTCCTTCTGGCCCACGAAGCAGAAGGGGCAGTGGTCGGTGGAGACCACCTGGAGGTCGTTGGTGCGCAGGCCCTGCCAGAGCTTGGCCTGGTGCTCCTTCGGCCGAAGTGGCGTGCTGCACACGTACTTCGCGCCCTCGAAGTCGGGTTCGGCGAGGTTGTCGGTGGAGAGGAACAGGTACTGCGGACAGGTCTCGCCGAAGACGGGGAGGCCCTCGTCGCGCGCCTTGGCCAGCTCGGCGACGGCTTCCATGGCGGAGACGTGGACGACGTAGAGGGGCGAGCCCGCGACCTGCGCGAGCTTGATGGCGCGGTGGGTGGCCTCGGCTTCGAGGAGGGACTTGCGGACCTCGCCGTGGTAGCGGGGGTCGGTCTCGCCGCGGGCCAGCGCCTGCTCCACGAGGACGTCGATGGCGATGCCGTTCTCGGCGTGCATCATGATCAACCCGCCGTTGTCGGCGGCGCGTTGCATGGCGCGCAGGATCTGGCCGTCGTCGCTGTAGAAGACGCCCGGGTAGGCCATGAACTGCTTGAAGGAGGTGACGCCCTCCTCGACCAGCAGGTCCATCTCCTTGAGGGTGTCCTCGTTGACGTCGGACACGATCATGTGGAAGCCGTAGTCGATGGCGCAGTTGCCCTCGGCCTTGGCGTGCCAGGCGTCGAGGCCCTCGCGGAGGGCTCCGCCGACGCTCTGGATGGCGAAGTCGACGATGGTCGTCGTACCGCCCCAGGCGGCGGCCCTTGTGCCGGTCTCGAAGGTGTCGGCGGCCTTGGTGCCGCCGAACGGCATCTCCATGTGGGTGTGGGCGTCGACGCCGCCGGGGATGACGTACTTTCCGGTGGCGTCTATGACCCGCTCGGCCGTCCAGGCTTCGGCGGCGGCCGTGCCGGAGGTTGCGAGGGCGGCGATGCGGCCGTCCTCGATCAGGACGTCGGCGTGGATCTCGTCGGCCCCGGTGATGACGAGACCGCCACGGATGACAGTACGGCTGCTCATGCTCCCTCTCCTACCGTGCTCAACACTGGTGTGGTGCGGGTCGGTTGACGCCGCCGGCCCGATCCCCGTGCACCGGACCGGCAGGCGTACCGGTCACGGTCGGCTAGGGAGCGGTCAGCGGCTCGTATGCGTCGGGACGGCGGTCGCGGTAGAACTGCCAGCGGTCGCGGACCTCTCGCAGCTTCTCCAAGTCCAGGTCCCGGACGACCAGTTCGGTCTCCTTGTCGCTGGCCACCTCGCCCACGAACTGGGCCTCCGGGTCGACGAAGTACGTCGTGCCGTAGAAGTCGTTGTCGCCCAACTCCTCGACACCGACCCGGTTGATGGCGCCGACGAAGTACTCGTTGGCGACGGCCGCGGCAGGCTGCTCCAGCTGCCAGAGGTAGGCCGACAGTCCGCGCGAGGTCGCCGACGGGTTGAAGACGATCTCGGCACCCGCGAGGCCGAGCGCCCGCCAGCCCTCCGGGAAGTGCCGGTCGTAGCAGATGTAGACGCCGATCTTGCCGACGGCCGTCTCGAAGACGGGCCAACCGCTGTTCCCGGGACGGAAGTAGAACTTCTCCCAGAAGCCGGCCACCTGCGGGATGTGGTGCTTGCGGTACTTGCCGAGGTACGAGCCGTCCGCGTCGATCACGGCCGCGGTGTTGTAGAGGACGCCGGGCTGCTCCTCCTCGTACATCGGCAGGATCAGGACGATGCCCAGTTCCTTGGCGAGCGCCTGGAAGCGCTTGACGATCGGCCCGTTCGGGATCTGCTCGGCGTACTCGTAGAACGCCTTGTCCTGGACCTGGCAGAAGTACGGTCCGTAGAACAGCTCCTGGAAGCACAGGACCTGAGCACCCTGCGCGGCCGCGTCGCGGGCCGCCTGCTCGTGTACCTGGATCATCGATTCCTTGTCGCCCGTCCACGCGGTCTGGAAGAGGGCGGCGCGAATCACTCTGCTCATCGGGACCTCCGGTCACTCGGTGTGCCAGAAGGCTAGGAAGTCCGGAAGCAGGCTTTGAGTTGCACGGTGTCACGTCTGCGGGCGCACGGCGTGTCACCGTGTCACGCCTTGCTCGCCCCATGTTTCACCACCGTTTTCCCAGGTCGTCGCATGTTTCACCCCTGTTGCGCATCGTGCGCGAGGAGCGCGATGTGCACCGAGGCGGCCTGTTCGAAGTCGTCGAGGTCCACCCCGAGCCGGCCCTGTATCGCCTCCAGCCTGCGATAGAGCGCGGGCCGCGAGACGTGGTGGAGCTGGGCGGTGCGTGACTTGTTGCGCCCTGTGGCGAGATAGGTCCGCAGCACGGACAGCAGATCCTCGTCGGCCGCGCACAGCAGCCCGTCCAACTCCCGCTCCGCGAACGACTGGACGTTCGGGTCGTCCCGCAACAGCCGTACCAGGCCGCGCAGATGTACGTCCTTGAGGCGTACGACGGCCGGCAGGTCGAGGGCGGCCGAGTGGTCCGCGACGGCGTCGGCCACGTGCTGGGCCTCGCGCAGTCCGGCCGGTACGTCGTCCCAGGCGATGCGCGGGTCGGCCGCGGCCACCACGGCCTTCAGCGAGCCGGACTCGTCGCGCAGCCGGGCCGCGAAGTGCGCGGTGAGCGCCTCGGCGTCCTGGTCGCGGGCGAGGCTGAGCAGCACCGCCGTCGCGCCGTCCGCGAGCTCGGCGACCAACCCGGGCAGGCCCAACATCCGCAGGACGCGGTCGAGTTGGGCGGCCTCGCCCTCGCGTACGACCAGCGGCACGAAGGTGCGCCTGTTGACCGGCAGTCCGGCGGCCCGTGCGCGGGGCAGGAGTTGCCGGGCCGGTACGACTCCGGAGACGAGATCGGTCAGCAGGCCCTGGGCGGACTGCTCCTCCCAGGTGTGCGCCGAGTTGCCGGCGAGCATGCGGTGCAGGACGAGTGCCTCGGCGCCCCGGTCGGCGAGCAGGCGTCCGGTGGTGGTGTCGCCGCGGTAGCCGCACAGCACGATCTGGCCCCAGCGCTCGCCGCGCCCGGCGAGTTCGGCCCGGATCCAGCCGTCGCCCGAACTGCCGCCGGCCTGCCGGGCGATGCGCTCCCAGTCGCGCAGCACGTCGTCCACGGCCGGGCGCTCCCCCGCGGTGGCGAGGACGCGGTGGGCGAGGTTGGTGACGACGACGGGACACGCGCTGTGCGAGGCGATCTCGTCGAGCAGGCGCTGCAGCGGGGCGTCCGCGGTGATGAGGCCGGTGAGGGCCGTGCGCACGGACTCCGACAGGCTGACGGCCGCGAACTTGCGCCGTACCAGCCGGGCTTGGACCTCTTCGGTCAACTCGGCGAAGGGGAACGGGCGGTGGAGCACGATCATCGGCAGGCCGCACCGCTCGGCGGCCCGGCGCATCACGTCCGGCGGTGCCGGGAAGGCGCGTCCCAGGCCGAGGACGACAGCGGCAGCCTCCGCGCGGTGAAGCGAGCGGATGTACTCGGCCTGCTTCTCCTCGTCACCGGCAAGCAGCACGCCGGTGGTGAGGACCATCTCGCCGCCGGTGAGCATCACGCCCACGTCAGGCGCCTCGGCGACATGCACCCACCGCACGGCCCGGTCGAGCTGGGCCGCGCCGGCCACCACCTCGGGTTCCCCGGCGAGGACCCGTTCCATGGTCAGCACCTGGCGCACCGACAGCGCGGGTTCCAGGGTTCCGAAGGTGGTGGTCATGGCGGTGTTTCCCTTGTTCGGCTCGCGGCCGGGACCTGTCGCGGACCGGCGCTAGCGCAGGCTCCCCAGAGCGTCTTCGAGGATCGCGGCGCCCTCCTCGGCCTCCGCGACCGTGAGGGACAGGGGCGGTGCGACGCGCAGGGCGCTGGTGTTGTGGCCGCCGCCCTTGCCGATCAGGAGTCCGCCCGCGCGGGCCGCTTCGAGCACGGCGGACGCGGCGTCCGGATCGGCCTGGTCGGTGCCCGGCTTGACCAGCTCGATGCCGATCATCAGCCCGCGTCCGCGCACCTCACGGACGTACGGCAGTTGCGCGGCGACGGCCCGCAGGCGCTCGATGAGCAAGCCGCCGACGCGCCGGGCGTTGCCCTGGAGGTCGTGCTCCAGCAGGTAGGTGAGGTTGGCGAGGCCCGCCGCCATGGTGATCTGGGTGCCGCCGAACGTCGAAATGCTGTTGGAGTCCAGGCAGTTCATGATCTCGCCGCGGGCGACGACACCGCCGATGGACATGCCGTTGCCGATGCCCTTGGCGAAGGTGAGGATGTCCGGCGGGCCGCTGCGGCCGTGTGCCTGCCAGCCCCAGAAGTTGTCGCCGGTGCGGCCCCAGCCGGTCTGCACCTCGTCGGCGATCCACAGGATGCCGCGCTCGTGCAGCACGTCGCGGAAGGCGGCGTACAGGCCGTCGGGCGGTGAGGTGAAACCGCCGACGCCCTGGACGGGTTCGGCGATCAGGGCGGCGGGCGGGCGGGTGTGACCGAGCAGGTCCTTGAGGTCGTCGACGCAGGCCGCGACGAACTCGTCGTCGCTGAGGGCGGCGAACGGTCCTCGGGTGCGGACGCCGCCATGGACGTACAGCGTCTGCAGCGGGGACAGCGAGGTCGGTGACCAGCCGCGGTTGCCGGTGATGCCGACCGAGCTGAAGGAACGGCCGTGGTAGCTGTTGCGCATCGCCAGGATCGTGTTGCTGCGCCGGTAGGTGGTGGCGAGCATCAGGGCGGTGTCGTTGGCCTCGGTGCCGGAGGTGGTGAAGAAGACGCGGGCGTCCGGGATGCCGCTCAACTGGGCGATGCGCTCGGCCAGTTCGACCATCGGCCGGTTCAGGTACAGGGTCGACGAATGGATGATCCGCCCGGCCTGCTCGCTGACCGCCTTGGTCACCTCGGGCAGCGCGTGCGCGGTCATCGTGGTGAGGATGCCGCCGAAGAAGTCGAGGTACTTGTTGCCCTCGGCGTCCCAGACATGGCGGCCCTCGCCGTGGGTGATCTCCAGCGGGTCCTCGTAGTAGAGGGCGAGCCAGTCGGGCAGCACCGCGCGGTGACGTCCCAGCAGGTCCTTGGTCACGGCTGCACCAGCCCCTCGTACGCGTCGGGTCGGCGGTCCCGGTAGAACGCCCACTGCTGTCGCACTTCGTCGATCAGGTCGAAGTCCAGGTCGCGGACGAGGAGTTCCTCGCCCTTGTCGCTCGCGGTCTCGCCCACGAACTGTCCACGCGGGTCGACGAAGTACGAGGTCCCGTAGAAGTCGTTGTCCCCGTACTCCTCCTGTCCCACACGGTTGATCGCGGCGATGAAGTACTCGTTGGCGACGGCGGCCGCGGGCTGCTCCAGCTGCCACAAGTAGGCGGACAGACCACGCGAGGTGGCCGACGGGTTGTACACCAACTGGGCGCCGTTGAGCCCGAGTTGCCGCCAGCCCTCCGGGAAGTGCCGGTCGTAGCAGATGTAGACGCCCACCCTGCCGACGGCGGTGTCGAAGACGGGCCAGCCCGCGTTGCCCGGCTTGAAGTAGTACTTCTCCCAGAAGCCCTTGACCTGCGGGATGTGGTGCTTGCGGTACTTGCCGAGGAAGGTGCCGTCGGCGTCGATCACGGCGGCGGTGTTGTAGTAGAAGCCGGACTGCTCCAGTTCGAAGACCGGCACGACGATCACCATGCCGGTCTCGCGCGCCAGCGCCTGCATACGAACCACGGTCGGCCCGTCGGGCACCGGCTCGGCCCAGCGGTAGTGCTCGGGCTCCTGGACCTGGCAGAAGTAGGGGGCGTTGAAGACCTCCTGGAACCCGATGATCTTCGCGCCCTGGCGGGCCGCCTCGCGGGCGTGCTCCTCGTGTTTCGCCACCATGGACTCGGTGTCGCCGGTCCAGGTGGCCTGGACCAGAGCGGCACGTACGACGTTGGCCATGAGCTGCTCCTTCGACGGGACGTCCGTCTCTCTACGCCCGTAGAACAGGCCGTAGAGGGATGAACGTAAGCCTCCGGGAGAGCCTTGCCAAGACCATCGTCGTTAACCCGCGGAGTCGATCACGTTTCACACTCCGGTGGGTGAGCCGCGCGGCCGGTCAGCGGGGTGACGGGGATGCCTCAGGCGGCGAAACCGGCGACCCGGAGGGCGTGCACCAGGTCCCAGTGTCGCTCTTCCGACACGCCTTGCGCAGCTTCGAGCAGCAGCGGCGCGAGGGCCTGCGGGTCCGGCTCGGCGCTGCGGGCCGCCTCTTCGGGGGTGCGGACGCGGACGTAGGCGTCCAGCAGGGCGCTCACCTCGCGTCGGCGCCCCTGCGCCACCAGCTCCAGGACGGCCTGGCCCACTTCGACGGCGGGCCGTGCCACGCCCTGCCGCAGCATCTGCTCCCCGTCGGTGTCGCGTCCGGCGGCGACCAGGGCGTCGGCCGCCGCGACCAGCCGGTCGGCGGGCAGGGACGCGGCCTCCCAGAGCAGGGTCGCCCAGTCGGCGCCGAGCCCGGCGCGGTGCAGTTCGGCGGCGAGCACGGGGAAACGGGCGGCAGGCCAGTAGGCAGCTTCTACGAGCAGCGCGTGCGCCTCGCCGCTGCGGCCCTCGGCACGCAGCCGCACCAGCCGCCCGACGGCCTCGACGACCTCCTGCGGAGCCCCGTCGTCCACCGCCTCGGCCTTCTTCGCCTGAGCCCGCTCGTTCCCCGCGGCGGCCCCCGCGAACCGCGCGCCACGGGGGGTCTTACGACCGGCCGCGACCGGCGCCTGCGGGTTCGGCTGCGCGGTCGGCGGTACGACGACGGGGGCGGCGTCCGCCTCGGCCATCCCGGCGAACCGCGCACTGCCCCGGCGCCGCTTGCGCTGCTTCTGGGCCGGGGGCGCGGGTTCGGGTTCGGCGGGGGGCGGGTCGTCAGGGGCCGGCTGCTCGGCGAACGGGTCGTCGAAGGCGGGCTGCTCCTGGGCGGGCCAGTCCTGCCCGGACTCGTCCTCGGCGGGCCAGTCGTGGGCGGGCGGATCCTGAGCGGCCTGGTCCTGAGCGGGCCAATCGTGGACGGACCGACCCTGAGCAGACTGCTCCTGGGCGCCCCCTTCCCATCCGGCCTCGTACGCACCCCGCTGCTGCGGGAACCCGGCGTCGCGGGCGCCCCACCCCTCGTCACCGGCGGAGGCCTCGCGCGCACCCCAGCCCTCGCTCCCGGCGGAGGTGTCGTCGACCCAGCGCACGGGACCCTGCCCGGCCTGCCCTTCTCCCCCCTGCCGTACCCCCGCCTGACCGTCTCCGACCTGCCCGCGGTGGTTCGCCTCCGCCCGGCCACCACTCGCGCGGCGATCCAACTCGGCCATGCGGGAACGGAGTTCGGCGCAGCGGGCGGTCGCTCGTTCGTGGTCGTCGTGGGCCCAGGCGAGGTCGAGGCGGAGGGCGTCGGCCTCCTCGCGGGTGGCGGCGGAGGCGAGCAACCGGGTCAACTCCGCCTGCCGTTCGGCCGCGTAGCGCTGTTCGCGGAGCATGACGTCGAGGCGGTCACCGAGGGCGTCGCGGGCGCCGGGCCGGGCGTCGTGGTCGAGGAGCGCGGCGGTGTGCAGGGCCCGGACCCGTTCCTGCTCCTGGGCGGCGGCGCGGGGGCCGTATGCCGCGGCCAAATCCTGGAGGAGCGCTTCCAGTACGTCCCAGGGCGGAATCTCACGCCCGTCGAGGCAGGCCTGCATCCCGTCGGGGTCGCGCTGCCAGAACACCGCGCACCAACCGCCGGCCTGGTCCAGACGGGCCAGCAGGCCGTTCAGATAGTTCGCGAACTCCCGCACCCGCCCCGGGAGTTGATCCACAGCCATCGCCCAACTCCCGCCAGACCGGAGCACTCCGGTTCGTAGGCAACACCAGCCGTGTTACGGGGTTGCTACGTTAGGTTTTCAGCGGGCGCGCAGCCACCTCATTGCGGGATCTTGACCAATGTGCGACCGGGGCGCGACCAACCCGCGCCCCACGGGCGGCCGGTGCGCGTCAGACGATCAACAGCTCGCAGCGCGCGGCCAGTTCGTCCATCGACAGACCGAGGGCGCGGGCCAGCGCGACGACCGTGAAGAAGGCCGGCGTCGGGGCCCGTCCGGTCTCGATCTTCCGGAGGGTCTCGGCGGAGATGCCCGCGCTCGCGGCGACGTCGGTCATGCTGCGACCGCCGCGGGCCTCGCGGAGCAGCCGCCCGAACCGCTCGCCGCGTTCACGCTCTTCGGTGGTGAGAGGGGTGCGTACCATGCCGTCATTCTAATACCGGTATAGTAATTGGCATGGTGGAACTCAAGACAGATACATCGCTCGACGCCATGTACGCGGCGGGACAGATCGTCGGACAGGCCCTGACGGCCGTACGGGAAGCCGCTGACGTGGGCGTTTCCCTGCTGGAGCTGGACGAGGTGGCGCACGGGGTGCTGCGCGCGGCGGGCGCCGGATCGCCCTTCCTCGGCTACCGCCCCTCCTTCGCGCCGACCCCGTTCCCGGCCGTCCTGTGCGTCTCGGTGAACGACGCCATCGTGCACGGCATCCCGACCGCCTACCGGCTGCGCGACGGCGACCTGGTCTCCGCGGACTTCGGGGCCGAGCTGAACGGCTGGGTGGGCGACTCGGCGATCAGCTTCATCGTCGGCGAACCGCGCCCGGCCGACGTACGCATGATCGAGACGGCCGAGCGGGCGCTCGCGGCGGCCATCGAGGCGGCCGTCGTCGGCAACCGCATCGGGGACATCGCGCACGCGATCGGCACGATCTGCCGGGCGGGCGGCTACGGCATCCCGGAGGGCTTCGGCGGCCACGGCATCGGCCGGCGCATGCACGAGGACCCGGGCGTCCCGAACGAGGGCCGCCCCGGCCGCGGCTTCCCGCTTCGCCACGGCATGGCCATCGCCATCGAACCGATGCTGATCGCGGGCGGCGGGGACGACTACCACGCGGCCCCCGACGGCTGGACCCTGCGCACGAACGACGGCTCCCGTGCGGCCCACGTCGAGCACACGGTGGCGATCACGAACAACGGCCCCCGCATCCTGACGGCCCGCTGAGCGGGGGCGGAGCCCGCTGTTAGCCTGCTCGCCTGATCATCGCGGGCTCGGGGAGGGGCGCACGTGGGGTTGAAGCGGCTGTTCGGGATGGGGGATCCGGACGAGGCGATCGAGGTGGACACGCAGATCCTGGGGCTGACGTACCCCGGCGGACAAGTGCGGGGCGAGGTCCTGCTGCGGGGCGGGAGCCGGGACACCGACATCCATTACGTCTCCCTGCGGGTCCGGGTCCGCCTGACGGGCTACGACGGCAAGGAGGAGGAGTACGCGCTCGACTCCTGCTCCGCCGAGCCCGGCTACTTCACCCTGCGCAAAGGCACGGAGCAGCGGCTCACGTTCTCGGAACCGCTGCCGTGGGAGACACCGGTCAGCGAACTGGGCGGGCGGGCCCTGGGAGTCGTGCTCTCGGTGAAGAGCGAGTTGACCCTCGCCGACGGCACCGCGACCGACGTCGACGTCGATCTGCTGCACGTCTCCGCGCCGCCGCTGCACGAGAGCGTCCTGGACGCGTTCGCGGAGGAGGGATACCTCTGCGACTCCGCGTATGTCATCAACTCCTATGTGCCGGACACCGAGCAGCACTGGGGGTTCCACCAGGCCTTCGTGCTCACCGGCCACGACCCCGGCCAGGGCCGGCCCCAGCAGTTGGAGGTCGTGTTCCAGAACAACGCCGTGGGCGCCATGATCCATGTCCGCCGCGCGGCACTCGACGTGCGCGAGTGGCGCAGGAAGCCCCCCGCCCGCCGCTTCCCGGCCGCCCACCATGAGGTGGGCAACGCCGACTGGCGGCCGCGGATACGCAAGGTGCTCGACGCCCTCGTACTGCTCGACGAGCACTGACGAACCGGTCGACGGGGACGGGCGGTTCGCCTTCCGTGCGGACCGCCCGGCCCGCGCGGAGGCCGAGGAGCCACCCGTCCCCGAGGCGCGAGAGTTACGGCGCCGGGTGCACCACCATCGCCGAGCCGCCACCTCGTCGTACCGTCTCCGCGGCCGCCAGCCACTTCCCGTTCGGCAAGCGCTGCACGCCCGTCGCCGCCCCGATCTCGGGGTTGAGCGAGAAGGAGTGGCCGATGGCCTCCAGTTTCGTCCTCAAGTCGCTGTTGTAGAGGCCGGGTTCGAGTTCCGTCTTGGCCGCGTTGCGCTGGCTGGCGCGCGGCGCGGCGATGGCGTCGACTAGCGGCAGGCCGCGGTCGAGGAACTCGGTGAGTGTCTGCAGCACGGTCGTGATGATGGTCGCGCCGCCGGGTGAACCGAGCGCCACGACCGGCTTGTTGTGCTTGTCGAGCACGATCGTCGGCGAGATCGACGAGCGCGGACGCTTGCCCGGTCCCGGCAGGTTCGGGTCGTGCACGGCCGGGTTGGCCGGGGCGAAGGAGAAGTCCGTCAGCTCGTTGTTGAGCAGGAACCCGCGCCCGGGGACCGTGATCCCGCTGCCGCCGGTCTGCTCGATGGTGAGCGTGTAGGAGACGACGTTCCCCCACTTGTCGGCCACCGTGAGGTGCGTCGTGTTCTCGCCCTCGTACGTCGTCGGCGCCGCCGTGCCACCGGCCCCGCAGGCCGCCGGATGGCGCGGATCGCCGGGCGCCAGCGGGCTGGTGAGCACAGCGTCGTCCTTGATCAGGCACGCGCGCGAGTCGGCGTACTTCTGCGAGAGCAGTTCCTTCGTGGGTACGTCCTCGAAGGCAGGGTCGCCCACCCAGCGCCCGCGGTCCGCGAACGCGATCCGGGTCGACTCGATGAAGTGGTGCAGGTACTGCACCTCGCTCGCCTTCGAAAGGTCCGTCTTCTCCAGGATGTTGAGCGCCTCGCCGACGGTCGTGCCGCCGGAGGAGGAGGGCGCGATGGAGTAGACGCCGAGACCGCGGTACGAGGTCTCCGTGGGCGCCTGGAGCTTGGCGCGGTAGGCCGCGAGGTCCTTGGCGGAGAGCTTTCCGGCGCGGGCGTTCCAGCCGGAACTCGGGTCCACCGGCGGGTTGTTGACCGTGTCGAGGATGTCCTCGCCGAGGTCGCCGCGGTAGATCGCCCCGACCCCCTTCTTGCCCAACTCCTCGTAGGTGCGGGCGAGTTCGGGGTTCTTGAAGGTGGAGCCGACGACCGGGAGCTGTCCGCCGGGCAGGAAGAGCTTCGCGGTGTCCGGGAAGTAGCGGAACCGCGTCTCGTTGGACGCGGTCTGCGAGCGGAACGTGTCGTCCACGGTGAAGCCGTCGCGGGCGATCCGCTCGGCGGGCTTCAGGACCGTACCGAGTCTTTTGCTGCCCCACTTGTCGAGGGCCGTCTGCCAGGTGGCGGGCGTGCCCGGCGTGCCGACGCTCAGGCCGCTGCTGACGGCGTCGGCGAAGGCGAGCGGCTTGCCGTTCTCCAGGAAGAGGCCGGAGTCGGCGGTCAGCGGCGCGGTCTCGCGGCCGTCGATCGTGCGCACGGTACGGGACTTGGCGTCGTAGTAGACGAAGTAGCCGCCTCCGCCGATGCCGGAGGAGTAGGGCTCTGTGACGCCGAGGGCGGCGGCCGTGGCGACGGCGGCGTCGACCGCGTTGCCGCCCTTCTTGAGGACCTCGATGCCGGCGGCCGAGGCGTCGGCGTCGACGCTGGAGACCGCGCCGCCGTAGCCGACGGCGACCGGGACCTTCCGAGCGGTGGTGTCCTGGGCGGCCGGCGGCGCTGCCGCCCCCACCGACACCACGGCGGCCGAGACCGCCAGGACCGACAGTTTCCGTGCGACAGGGCGACGCATCCGCACCTCCAGTAAAAGGCCGTCCGCGCAGCCTATGCCATCACCATGACCACGTCAGGAGCGCGCGGAAGCATGGCCGACACCATGGCTCGAACACGGGTTTGCCCGGGCCCGCTAACATGCGCGCCCATGAACGACGACGTGCGCAACATCGTCCTGGGCGTGCTCGCGGCCGGCATCAGTGCCGCGCTCGGCTGGCTGGCCCGTACGTACCTGTGGAAGCGGAAGCTCCGCCGCAAGCAGGCCTTCTTCGGGCTGCCCGACAACTCCGAGTCGCTGCTCGTCGTGAACCGGGACGCGGGCAGCCCGGATCTGTCGGTGCACCGCTACGACGTGTTCGCCCTGCTGGAGCTGTCGGCGCTCATCAAGGACTGCGGGGCACACGCCGAGGTCATCACTCAGGACGTGGCCCGGCAGGGCTTCGGCGAGCGGACGGAGTTCTGCGTCGGCGGCCCGGGATCGAACCGGCGCATGGCCGCCCACATGCAGGCGATGCTGCCCGGGGTGCGGGTGAACATCGCGCCGGAACCGGGCCCGGACAAGCTGGCGTTCCAGATCGGCAGCGAGCGCTACCGCATGGAGAAGGGCGTGGCCGAACACGTTCTGCTCGCCCGGCTCACGGCCGGTCAACCCGGCATGACCCGACCGGTGTTCCTGTTCAGCGGCCAGACCGCGATCACCAACCAGGCCGCCACCCGCTATCTCGCCCGCAACCACGAACGGCTGGCCCGCAAGTACGGGAACAGCACATTCGTCCTCCTGCTGAAGGTGGTCAACTCGCAGGCGTACGGCCCCGATGTGGCCGAGCTGGTCGCGGACGTGACCCGGGCGGCCCAGGCCCCTCTGCCGACGCCCACCCCTACGCCCAACTCCCACCGCGCCTCCTGAGTTCGCACACATTTCAACAATCGTTACTCGCACGTAACTTACCGACGGGTTACTTGCGGTAAGCCGCCGCGGTTACCGTCGGGTCACTTTCCACTTACACGAGTGAGGAGTGACCCGTGGGACTCCCTCGCAAGGCCCTGCGTACGACCGCCGTGGGCGCCGTCTCCGCGACTCTGGTCGCCGGAAGCGCCCTCGGACTCACCCCCACCGCCCAGGCGGCGGACGCCATCCGTTTCGTCGACATCAGCGGCGACGGCGGCACCGTCCTCAAGGCGAACGTCATCACGCCCACCGGCGCCGACGGCACGCACCGCTACCCGCTGCTCGTGCTGCCCACCAGCTGGGGCCTGCCCCAGGTCGAGTACCTCGCCCAGGCCCAGAAGCTCGCGAACTCCGGCTATGTCGTGGTCAGTTACAACGTCCGCGGCTTCTGGCAGTCGGGCGGCGAGATCGACGTGGCGGGCCCCTCCGACCAGGCCGACGCGTCCAAGGTCATCGACTGGGCGCTGGCCAACACCCCGTCCGACGCCCAGCACATCGGCATGGCGGGCGTCTCCTACGGCGCCGGCATCAGCCTGCTCGCCGCCGCGAAGGACAAGCGGGTCAAGGCGGTTGCCTCGCTCAGCGGCTGGTCCGACCTGATCGGCTCGATCTACTCCGGCCGCACCCAGCACGTCCAGGCCGCCGCCCTGCTGGACGGCGCGAGCCTGATCACCGGCCGCCAGAGCCCCGAGATCCGGTCCATCTTCGACGACTTCTACGCCTCCGACCTGACCCGGGAACAGGACATCATCAACTGGGGGAAGAAACGTTCGGCCGCCACATACGTGGATCAACTCAACAAGAACGGCGCGGCGGTCATGATGGCCAACGCGTGGGGCGACACGATCTTCCCGCCCAACTCGTACGCGGACTTCTACGAGAAGCTGACCGGCCCCAAGCGGCTGGAGCTCCGCCCCGGTGACCACGCGACCGCCGAGCTGACCGGGCTGTTCGGTCTGCCCAACGACGTGTGGAGCGACACCGAGCGCTGGTTCGACCACTACCTCAAGGGCACCGACAACGGCATCGACCGCGAGCAGCCGGTCCGGCTCAAGTCCCGTTCCACCGGCGGCTACGAGGGCTATCCGGACTGGAAGTCGATCGCCGCGACCGAGCGGAAGATCGCTCTCGGGGGCACGACCACGATCCACACCAACGTCGACTCGGGCGCCGACGGCGGGATCGTCTTCCTGTCCAGCATCCTCGACCAGGTGGCCCAGCTGCCCCCGGTCGCCTCGATCCCCCTGCTCCCCCGCCGCTGGGCCGCCGTGTGGCAGTCGGAGAAGTACGCCGACGCCCAACACGTGCGCGGCACCGCGAAGTTGCACACCACCGTCACTCCGACCGAGGAGAGCGGCACCCTCGTCGCCTACCTGTACGACGTGGGGCCGCTCGGCCTCGGCAAGCTGGTCAGCAACGCGCCGTACACCTTCCACGGGCTGACACCCGGCAAGCCGTTCGGCGTGGACCTGGAGCTGTACTCCACGGCCTACGACGTTCCGGCAGGGCACCGGCTGGCCCTGGTCGTCGACACGGTCGACCCGCTCTACATCGAGCACAACCCGTCCGGCGCGCGGCTGACCTTCTCCTCACCGGCGGACGACCCGTCGTACGTGTCGATTCCGCTGCGCGAGCAGTGATCTCCGGCCGACGCCGGGCGGGTATGGCTCTGTGACTGCTGCCCCCTTACGGTCCAGGGGCCGTGGGGGGATCCCCACCCGGCAGCAGCGTTCCGGGCGTGGCCGCGGCCACGTCCACGGCCTCGGTCCTGGGACTGCGCTGCTCCCGCCGGGACACCCATCCCGCGAACCAGGAGAGCAGCATGCACATCCCGATGTAGATCGGTGAGATCACCAGCACCACGGGGATGAACGGCAAATCGTAGTCCAGGTTGGAGGCGATGAGCTTGCCGGCATGGAGGAACTCCTCGTAGGTGATGAGGTATCCGAGGGAGGTGTCCTTCAGGGCCACCACCAACTGGCTGATGATGGCGGGCAGCATCGCCCGCACCGCCTGTGGCACCAACACATGGGCCATGACCTGGGACTTGCGCATCCCGAGCGCGAACGCGGCCTCCCGCTGGCCGCGTTCGACGCTGCCGATGCCCGAGCGGAAGACCTCCGCGAGCACCGAGCCGTTGTAGAGGGTGAGTCCGGCGACCAGCGCGGGCAGCGGCTGCACCTTCAGCGCCACGAAGACGAAGAAGATCATGACCAGTACGGGCATGGCCCGGAAGAACTCCACGAGCACGGTGGCCAGCCAGCGCACCGGACGGTGGTCCGACAGCCGCCCCGCCGCGAGCAGTCCGCCGAGCGCCAGCGACAGGGCGCCCGCGATCGCGAAGGCCTTCAGCGTGTTGCCCAGGCCCCGCAGCAGGAGTTCCTGAATTCCCTTGTACTCGAAGGGCATCCACTTCGTGTACGTGAACTGCCCGGTGTCGAACAGGAGATAGAGGATCCAGCCCAGCAGGCCGAGGATCACGACGGTGGACAGGACACCGTAGGCGAGGTGCCGTTGCCGGGTCCGGGGGCCCGGGATGTCGTAGAGGGCGGAGGCTTCGGTCATCGGGCGATACCCCACTTCCGCTCCAGCACGTTGAACAGGGCGCTGATGGCGAGGGTGATGATCAGGTAGCCGACGGCGATCCAGACGAAGGTCCAGACGATGTTGTAGCCGAGCTCGCTGAGCGTCTTGTAGGTGCCGAGCAGTTCGGTGACGCTGAACGCGCCCGCGATCGCGGAGTTCTTGGCCAGCGCGATGAGCGTGGAGCCGACCGGCGGGATCACCGAGCGGAACGCCTGCGGCAGCACGACCAGACCGAGTGTCTGCCCGAAGGTCATGCCGAGACTGCGGGCCGCCTCGCCCTGCCCCTTGGGCACGGTGTTGATGCCGGAGCGCAGCGCCTCGCAGATGAACGCCGAGGTGTAGCAGCCCAGGGCGAGGATCGCGAACACCTGGAAGGGCAGCACGAGTCCGAAGCGCGGCAGGCCGAGCAGCACCGCGAAGAACAGCAGGGTGAGCGGGGTGTTGCGCAGGACGGTCACCCAGGCGGTGCCGAAGACCCGGAAGGACCCGACGGGCGCGACCCGGAAGGACGCCATGACGAAACCGAGGACCAGCGCCAACACCGAGGAGTACACGGTGAGTTCGACCGTGCCGAGGAAGCCGTCGCCGTAGGTGGAGAAGTTGTCCGTGAGTACGTTCATGAGGCGGCCCGGTAGCGGTCGATCGCGGGCGGGGTAGGCGCGGGGACGCCGGACAGGCCGAGCGTGGCCTCGTACGCCTTCTTCCAGTCGCCGTTCTTCTCGCGTGCCTCAAGGGCGTCGTCGAGGGCGAGGCGCAGGGCGTTGTCGGAGTGCGGGACGCCGATGCCGTACGGCTCCTTCGAGAACGGCCTGCCGACGACCTTGAGTTCGTCGGGCACCTTCGCCGCGTAGCCGATGAGGATGGCGTCGTCGGTGGTGACCGCGTCCACCTGGTAGGTCAGCAGGTTGTCGACGCAGACCGAGTAGGTGTCGTAGGCGACGAGTTCGGCCTTCGGGTAGTCGTCCTTGATGCGCTGGTACGGCGTCGAACCGGCCGCCGAGCAGACGCGCTTGCCGTCGAGGTCCTGGGGGCCGTGGATGTCGTGCTCGTCGGTGCGGACCAGGAGGGACTGACCGGCCATGTAGTAGGGGCCGGCGAATCCGACGAGCTTTTTGCGGTTGTCGTTGATGGTGTAGGTGCCGACGTAGTAGTCGATCTGCCCGTTCTGCAGGGCAGTTTCACGGTTGGCGGAGGCGATCGTCTTGAAACGGACCGACTTCGGGGCGAGGCCGAGGGAGGCCGACATCATCTTGGCGATCTCGATGTCGAAGCCGGAGTAGGTGCCGGTCGCCGGGTCCTTCTCGCCGAGATAGGGCTGGTCCTCCTTGGCGCCGACGACGAAGTGGCCGCGCTTCTTCGCCCGCTTCCAGGTCTTGGACGAGGTCAGCTGAAAGCCTTGCGCCACCCGGTAGTCGGGGAGCCGGTCGGCGGCCGGTCCCTTGCTGGGCGGACTGCCTTCCTTGCCGCAGGCCGCCGCGAGCAGCGCCACGGACACGGCCAGGGCCGTGCGCACACGTGTGGTACGGAACATGGATCGCACTCCCCCGCTCAGTGCTTGAGGATCTTTGACAGGAAGTCCTTCGCGCGCTCGCTGCGCGGGTTGGTGAAGAACTCCTCGGGGGTGCGGTCCTCCACGATCCGGCCGTCGGCCATGAACACGACGCGGTGCGCGGCGGATCGGGCGAAGCCCATCTCGTGGGTGACGACGACCATCGTCATGCCGTCGCGCGCCAACTGCCGCATGACCTCAAGGACTTCATTGATCATCTCGGGGTCGAGGGCAGAGGTGGGCTCGTCGAACAGCAGCGCCTTGGGCTCCATGGCGAGGGCCCGGGCGATGGCCACGCGCTGCTGCTGACCGCCGGAGAGCTGCGCGGGGTACTTGGGTGCCTGAGAGGCGAGGCCGACGCGGTCGAGCAAGTCGAGGGAGCGTTTGTCGGCGTCCTCGCGCTTGCGGCGGCGCACCTTCGTCTGGGCCAGCGAGACGTTCTGCAGGACCGTCTTGTGGGCGAAGAGGTTGAAGGACTGGAAGACCATGCCGACGTCGGCGCGGAGCCTGGCGAGCGACTTGCCCTCCTCGGGCAACGGCCGTCCGTCCAGCAGGATGGTGCCGGACTGGATGGTCTCGAGGCGGTTGACCGTCCTGCACAGTGTCGACTTCCCCGACCCCGAAGGGCCGATGACCACGACCACCTCCCCCTTGCCGACGGTGAGGTTGATGTCCTGCAGGACATGCAGCTCCCCGTAGTACTTGTTGACGTCACGCAGTTCGATCAACGGATCGACGGCCATTCGCAGCCCTACTCACTCTCAGCTGTGTCGTGGTTGCCGCAAACTATCCACACCGGAGAGGAGTTAACGCACGACACGCACTTTTCGGGCATTAGCCGTATTTACGTCGAACTACGGGTCAAAGGTTCACACCTCGGCGACCTCCGCGTACAGCTGGGAGAGTTCGGGAACTCCGGTGTCCGCCCAGTCGTGGCCGGACTCGACGACGTCGAACTCGCGCCCGGACTCAAGCCGGACGACGGGCTGGCCGTCCTCCCGGATCTCCCAGGCGGCGCCGGCCACCGTGCGCACGATGACGGTGCCCAGATAGAGGCCGGCATCGTTGCCGAGCCACGGCAGTGTCTCCGCGTCGTCCCGCCAGCGCGGCAGCAGTTGGTCGAGGGCCTCCAGCGAGGCCACGGTGTCGTCGAGCCGGACGCCCTCCTGGGACGCCTGTGAGCGGAGCAGTTCGCATTCGGAGAGGAGTTCGCCGACGCCCTCCGCGTCATGCACCGGGGGGACCTCGCGACGCTTGCCCAGGAAAGGGATGTTCATACGTTCAGCCTCGCATCGGGTACCGCCCGGGCACCACAGGCGCGCGGGCCATGGATTCGGCAAGAAGGAGGGCGTGCCGCCGAGCGGTGCCCGGCCCGCGAGTGTCGCCCGCACATCGCTGTGACCTCCCCTTACCGTCTGCACGTCACTGATCACTGTGCGAAGGGAGACCGGGCGTGCGCCGACGGTCGCTGGGACGAAGAATCACCGCCGTCGCGGTCGTGCTGCTCGGTCTGGTCGCGGTGGCCGGGCCCGCGAGCGCTCAGGCCACGGGCCACTCGGCGTCGGCTCGGGCCGAGGAGTCGCTCCCGCTGGAGCAGCTCTTCGACAACACGGCCGTCAGCGACGACACCCTTCCGAGCTCGGCGGACTTCGACGGCTCGGGCGCCTCGCTGTCGGCGCCCGACCTCACGGCCGCGGGCTGGACACCCGGCCGCACGCTGACCGTGCAGGGCGCCGACCTGACCTGGCCCGACCGGCAGCCCGGCGAGCCGGACAACGTAAGCGCCGCCGGCCAGTCCGTCCTCCTGACCGGCACCGGCGACGCGCTCGCCTTCCTGACGACGGCCACGGGCGGCAAGGCGGCGAGCGGCTCGGGCACGGTCTCGTACGCCGACGGCAGCTCATCCGCGTACCGGCTGACCGCCCCCGACTGGCGCACCGGCCCCACCGCCACCAAGGCCGTCACCCTCCCCCACGTGAACACGCCCGCCGGTCAACTCACCACGCAGGCACGGCTGTACGTCGTCACCGTGCCGATCGTGCCGGGGCGCGCGGTCGTCTCGGTGCGGCTGCCGAGCGTGGCGGGGCTGCATGTGTTCGCGTTGACCGTGCGGGCCAAGTCCGCGGGCTGGACGGGGAGTTGGACGGCCTCGACGTCCGGGTATCCGGCGGTGGGGCCGTGGACCGACCGGACGCTGCGGCTCGTGGTGCACACCTCGGTGGGCGGGCCGCGGGTGCGGCTGCGGTTCGACAACACCTTCGCGGCGGCGCCGGTACGGATCGGTAGCGCGACGGTGGCCGTGCAGTCGGCGGGGGCGACCGCGCGGGACGTGCCGGTCGCGCTGTCCTTCGGGGGCGCGCCGGGCGTCGAAGTCCCAGCCGGGGCACAGACGTTCACCGATCCGCTCGGCTTCGAGGTGCCCGCCGACGCCAACCTGCTGGTGAGCTTCCACCTCCCGGACACGGAGGCGACGGTGGCCGAGCACCGGCTCGCCAAGCAGCGCTCGTACCTGAGCACTCCGGGCGACCACACGGCGGACAGCGCGTCGACGGCGTTCACGACGACCCTGACCACCTGGCCGCTGCTGACCGGTGTGGACGTGAGCGGTGGGCCCGGATCGGTGGTGCTGCTCGGGGACTCGATCACCGACGGCGCCGGGTCGACGACGGACTCCAACCGGCGATGGCCGAACGCGCTGGCCACCCGGCTCCTGGCGCAGAGCGCGGTGCCTCGGTACGGGGTGCTGAACCAGGGGATCTCCGGCAACCGCGTGGTCGCCGAGATCTACCACGGCGAAGGGATCTCCACCGACGCCACCGGCGTCACCGCCCTCAACCGCCTCGACCGGGACGTCCTCGCCCAGACCTCGGTGCGGACGGTGATCGTCTTCGAGGGCATCAACGACGTGCGCTGGCAGGCGACGGCCGCGCAAGTGGTCGCGGGGCTGCGGGAGATCGCGGAGCGCGGGCACGAGCGGGGGCTGCGGATGCTGGTAGCCACGATCCTGCCCTGCGCGGGCGAGGCGCGGTGCACGGCCGCCGTCGACACCCAGCGGGTCGCCGTCAACGCCTGGATCCGGGCCACCGACGTGTTCGACGGCGTCCTCGACTTCGACGCGGCGCTGCGCGACCCCGCACAGCCGGCCCGCCTGCTGCCCGCGTACGACGGCGGCGACCACCTGCATCCGGGAGAGACGGGTCTTGCCGCGCTGGCGGGGGCGGTGGACCTGACGCTCCTGTGACGGCCCCTGAGGGTCCGCCGGAGTGCCGACCTCGCCGCTACGGCACGTCCAGGTCGACCACCACGGGCGCGTGGTCCGAGGCGCCCTTGCCCTTGCGCTCCTCGCGGTCCACGTAGGAGTCGGTGACCGCCTTGGCGAACGGCTCGTTGCCGTACACCAGGTCGATGCGCATGCCCCGGTTCTTGGGGAAGGCGAGCTGGCGGTAGTCCCAGTACGTGTACGGGTGGTCGTACTTGAGGGGCCTCGGTACGACGTCCGCGAGGCCGGCCTCGCGCAGGGCGGCGAGGGCGGCGCGCTCGGGCGCGGTGACGTGGGTGAGGCCCTCGAAGGCGGCCACGTCGTAGACGTCGTCGTCCGTCGGCGCCACGTTGTAGTCGCCCAGGATCGCGAAGGGGCGGCTGCCGGTGGCGTCGCCCGCGACGGCCGCCTTGAGGGCTTCGAACCACTGGAGCTTGTAGGCGTAGTGGGGGTGGTCCACCTCGCGTCCGTTCGGCACGTACACCGACCAGACGCGGACTCCGCCGCAGGTCGCCGAGACCGCGCGGGGCTCCTCGGCGCCGTCGTACTCGGGACCGCCCGGCAGGCCCTTGACGACGTCCTCCAGGCCCACCCGGGAGAGCACCGCCACGCCGTTCCACCGGCCGGTCGCGTTGACCGCCGCCTCGTAGCCCAGCTCGCGCAGCTGGTCGAACGGGAACTGCGCCTCGGCCAGCTTGGCCTCCTGGAGGCACAGCACGTCCGTGCCGCTGCTCTCCAGCCAGGCCAGCAGCCTCGGCAGGCGGGCGGTGATCGAGTTCACGTTCCAGGTCGCGATACGCATGCCTCACAACCTACCGGGCGGGTCTGACAACCCGGTCTCAGACCTCCGCGGAGGCCCCCGGCGCGAGCCGAAGATGCTCCGCGCCGCCGAGCGCGCCGATCTGGTGGTCGTAGATCGGGCGGGCCAGGTCGGCGAGGAGGGCGTCGTGAATGTCGTACGCGCGCTGCGGCTTCACCTCGCGGACGTACTCGATGACCTCGGAGATCTTGTTCCAGGGCGCCATCACGGGGAGCATCAGCGTCTCGACCGGCTGGTCGGGGACGGTGAGGGCGTCGCCGGGGTGGAAGACCTGGCCGCCGTCGACGAGGTAGCCGACGTTGGTGATGCGCGGGATGTCCGGGTGGATCACCGCGTGCAGTTCGCCGTGGACCTGGACGTCGAAGCCGGCGGCGGTGAAGGTGTCGCCGTGGCCGACGGTGTGCACTCGGCCAGGGAACGCGGCCGACAGCTGCTGGGCCACGGAGGCGAGGGTCCAGATCTCGACGGCGGGGTCGGCGTCCAGGGCCGCCCGCAGCTTGCCCTCGTCGAAGTGGTCGGGGTGCTCGTGCGTGACCAGGATCGCGTCCGCGCCGGCGGTTGAGTCCTCCTCGCTGAACACTCCGGGGTCCAGGACGAGCGTCCGACCGCCCTTTTCGAGACGTACGCACGCGTGCGACTTCTTCGTGAGCTTCATGGTTCCCATCCTGCCGCTTCGCGCGCGAGGGCGGGCGGTCGAGGGTGGTGCCATCGCTGCCAGGTTGCGCCTACGACGATGGCGGCGGCCGGTCACTCCGTCGGGGTCGTCTCCTCCCGGATGACCTGCTGCGCCACCTTGAAGGCGCTGTTCGCGGCGGGCACTCCGCAGTAGACGGCCGCCTGGAGGAGCACCTCTTTGATCTCGACGGGGGTCAGGCCGTTGCGCAGGGCGGCTCTGGTGTGGAAGGCCAGCTCGTCGAGGTGACCGCCGGCGACCAGGGCGGTGAGGGTGACACAGCTGCGCGAGCGCCGGTCGAGACCGGGCCGGTCCCAGATCTCGCCCCACGCGTACCGGGTGATGAACTCCTGGAAGTCGCCGGAGAACTCGTCGGCCTGCGCCAGCGCCCGGTCGACGTGCGCGTCGCCGAGCACCTCCCGGCGGACCTTGATCCCGGCGTCGTACGGATCGGGCCGCCCGGTCGGCACGGCGTGCGGCGGCACGACGGCGGCGGGGGCGATCTCGGCGATCGGCGTGGCCTGGAGGGGCGGCGCGCTGAGGACGGGCTTGACCGGGACCGGCGGGATGGCCATCTGGCCGGTGGAGGAGTCGAAGGCGGGCTGCCAGGCGGTGGAGAAGTGCCGGACCAGGAGGTCGGTGACCGCGGCGGGCTGTTCGACCGGGACCAGGTGGGAGGCGCCGGGGACGACGGCGAGCCGGGCGTCCGGTATGCCGGCCACCAGCGTGCGGGCCTCGGCGGGACCGGTGACCTGGTCGTCCGAGCCGACCAGGACCAGGGTCGGCACACCGATCCGCGACAGCTCGGACCGCACGTCGAACGCGGCGAGCGCCTCGCAGGCGGCGATGTAGCAGCCGGGGTCGGTGGTCCGCACCATCTGTACGGCCCAGTCGGTGATCGCGGGCTGCGCGGCGGCGAACCCGCTGGTGAACCAGCGGTCGGGGGAGGTACGGGCGATGGGGTCGAGCCCGTTCGTGCGCACGATCACCCCCCGCTGCCTGAACTCGTCGGCCGTGCCGAAGCGCGGCGAGGCGGCGAGCAGCGCGAGCGAGGCGACCCGCTCCGGGTGGCGCAGCGCCAGCTCCATGCCGACCGCGCCGGCGAACGCGCAGCCCGCGTACCCGAAGCGCTGCACGCCGAGCGCATCGAGGGTGGCCAGCAGCCGGGCGGCGAGATCCGACACCGAACCGGCCGGGTAGGCGGGCGCCCCGCCGTGTCCGGGCAGGTCGTAGCGGAACACGCGCCACTGCTTCACCAGCTCGGGAATCTGGCGATCCCACATGTGCCATGTGGTGCCGAGCGACGGCCCCAAGATCAGGACCGGAGCTTCTTCTGGCCCGTCAAAGCGGTACTGCAAGGGCGCGGCAGTCGTGTCACTCACTCGACTCACGCTCTCATATCTCACGATTTCTCACGCGCCTGGGTCGCAACCCCGCGCAAGCCATCCCAGGTTGTGGTGGCCTCGCGAAGATCCTGTACGCCGTCGTCGCGTGGCCGTTCACCAGCGGGCGGAGCCGAAGTCCTGCGTCCAGTAGTCGCCGGGCCCGGCGCGGCCGACGCCGATCTCCTTGAACCGGCAGTTCAGTATGTTGGCCCGGTGCCGACTGCTGTGCATCCAGCCGGCCATGACGGCCTCGGGCGTGGGATAACCGGAGGCTATGTTCTCGCCGCCCGCGCTCCAGGCGTAGCCGACCCGTGCGTATCGGTCGACCAGGGTCGACCCGTCGGAGCCCCGGTGGGACAGCTTCTGGTGCGCGGCCATGTCCCGGCTGTGGCTCCGGGCGGCCCTGCCGAGCTTCCGGTCGACCGTCAACGCGGCGCAACCTGCCTTCGCGCGCTCGCTGTTGACGAGCGCGACCAGGGTTGCGCGGTCACCGGCCGCGGCGGCCGGGGGCACCGTCAGAGCGACCATGGCCACGAAGGCCACCAGAGCCACGGCCGCTGCCCGGCCGTGCTTCCTGTACGGATTCGTCACGCGGCTCCCCGTCTGTCCGGCCCGTGCTTCGAGTATCGGAGGTCGGAGGAAGGCGGGGGTCAAGTGGCCGAACAGGCACGGAAGTTGACCGCACCATGCCTGCGACCGACGCCCTGAGACCCATTGGCCGACGTCATGTGATCCTCTGCCCGGCGCCGAGCGCTCCGCGGTCAGAGGTCGTTCGGTGAACCCAGCCCCGTCAGGGCGCCCACCGGGTCCAGGTCGGGGGTGCCTCGGGGCCACCAGTCGTCGTCGCCCGGTTCGGACTCGTAGGCGTACCAGAGGCCGTCGCGGCCCAGTCGGAGCTGGACGTGGCCGCGGGGGTGGGTGAGGTGGTTGTGCCACGGGCGGAATGCGGGGAGGTCGGCGGCGAGGAGGAGAGGGCGGGCCCGGTCGAAGCGGCCGGCCGGTGGGTCCCAGGGCTCTTCGAGGACGGCCAGTCCTTCCAGCCCACCCTGCCGCCAGGCGGCGACCGCGCGTGCCAGGTCGGCCGGGGTGCGGTCGGCGGCTTTGGCGAGGGAGGCGTAGAGCGCGCGGGTGCCCGCGGTGAGGCCGGAGCCGGGCCGGGCGGCGGCGAGCCGGACCGCGTCCTGCCACAGCGTCAGCTCCGCCACCGGATCGCGACCGGTGCTGAGCAGGGCATGGGCGCGCGCTGCCGCGTCGGTCGCCAACTGGTCCAGCGCGAAGGGGTCCGGCCCACCCGGGGCCGCCGGATAGACCGGGGGCTGTTCGGGATGCGCCGGCGCGGGCAACGGGTGCGGCAGGCGCGGGAGTTCGCGCCGGGCGATGGCCTCACTTGCGCGGACGCCGGGGACGGGTGCGGGTTCCTGGTCCCGCGCGGCACGGGCCGCCCGGGTGGCGCTCAGCCGGGAGAGCGCGTCGAGCAACTCCCGCTCACCGCGCCCGCGCAGCAGGAGCAGTACGAAGGGGTCGGCGTCGAGCAGTCGTGCCGTCTGGTAGCAGAGCGCGGCGGCGTGCTTGCAGGGGTGGCCCCGGTCGGGGCAACTGCAGTGCGGTTCGAGATCGCCCGCCTCGGGCAGCAGCGGCACCCCGCAGTCGGCGAGCGAGTGGGGCAACTCCTTGTCCAGCAGCGCGGCGATGTGCCCGGGACGCTCGGCGGCCGCGTCCAGGAACAGCTCCCAGTCCTGGTCGGACAGCGTGCGCAGCCGCACCTGCACGCGGTACGGACGCGGCCGGCTGCCCTGCACGTACGCGAGGACGAGTCCGGGCGTCACCGTGATGGCGTCCACGTGTCCCTGCGTGGCATAACTCCGCCCGCGCACCAGCCGCTTGACGTCCAGCGCGCCCTCTTCCAAGGCGGTGACCCAGGCATTGCCCCACCACGTCTCGGCGAAGCGGGCACCGGCCTCGACATCAGCTTTGGCCTCGACGTCGGCTTTGGCCTCGGCCCGGTTCGGGAGCGCCGGGAAGGTGCGGCGCAGCTCTCCGTCGCGGGTGGGGGCGGCCATCGAGCGGAGGAGGAGGTGTGTGGCGGGGTCGGGTTCAGAAGTGTCGGTCGGGGGCGCGGGTGCGGATGCGGACACTGAGGACGCACGGTCCCAGTCCTGCCGACGCTCCGAACTCTCCTTGTCCGTCCGGTCGTTGGAGTCGTGCTCCGTCCCTGCGGACTCGTACTCCGTGTCGTCATCAGGCATGCGGAAGGCACCGGCGAGCAACTCCCGTACGTCCCGCGCCTGTACGCCGCTGGACCGACGGTTCGTGGAGGGGGGCGCGGGATGACGTTGCCGTCGAGCGGCGATCTCGGCTCCCGTCTGCCCGGCTCCGGTCTGCCCGGCTTCCGTGCGAGCCTGCCGCGCCTCGCTGCGAGCGGCCCGCAGGGCCTCGCGCACGGCATCGGCGGGACGCGTAGTCGGGGCGGGACCGTCGGCCGGGGCGTCCGCGACCGACTCTGGATCGCCGTCCTCTAGGCCGCTCTTGGCAGAGACCGCCTGCCGCAGCGCCTCCCGGGCGGCATCTCCGGGTCGTGTCACCTCGGCGGTCTCCGGAGCGGGCTCGGGGGCGACCTGTTCCGGGTCCGGGGCCGGGGCCGACCCGGGCTCCGGCTGAGGCTCCTCCGTCGGCGCCGCCTCCCGTGCTTCCCGCTCCTCCCGCGCCGCCCGCAGCGCGATCCGGACCCTGTCGGCCGGGCTGGGGGTCATGACGGCCTCCGCAGGGACACCAGGTCGGACAGCTCGCGGTCGGTCAGTTCCGTGAGGGCCGACTCGCCGGAGCCGAGGATCGCGTCGGCCAGGGCGCGCTTGGCCTCCAGCATCTCGGCGATGCGGTCCTCGACCGTGCCCTCGGTGATGAGGCGGTGCACCTGGACGGGCTGGGTCTGGCCGATGCGGTAGGCGCGGTCGGTGGCCTGCTCCTCCACCGCCGGGTTCCACCAGCGGTCGAAGTGGACGACGTGGCCCGCGCGTGTGAGGTTCAGGCCGGTGCCCGCGGCCTTCAGGGACAGGACGAGGACCGGTGTGGCTCCGTCCTGGAAGCGGTCCACCATGCGTTCGCGCTCCGGCACCGGCGTGCCGCCGTGGAGAAGTTCCACCGGGACCGCGCGGGCGCCGAGGTGGGAGGTGATCAGGCGGGCCATCCCGACGTACTGCGTGAAGACGATCGCTGAGCCGTCCTCGGCCAGGACCGTGTCCAACAGCTCGTCGAGCAGGGCGAGTTTGCCGGAGCGGGCGAGCAGTCCGTCGACGCGCGCCTCCTCCTTCAGATACAGCGCGGGGTGGTCGCAGATCTGCTTCAGCGCGCCGAGGAGCTTGAGCACCAGGCCGCGGCGCGCGATGCCCTCGGTGGTCTCGATGGCCAGCATGGACTCCCGCACCACTGCCTCGTACAGCGCGGCCTGTTCGCGGGTGAGCGGCACCGGGTGGTCGGTCTCCGTCTTGGGCGGCAGTTCGGGGACGATGCCGGGGTCGGACTTCTTGCGGCGCAGGAGGAACGGTCGGACCAGACGGGCCAGGCGGGTCACCGCCTCCTCGTCCTCGCCGTTCTCCACCGCGCGCGCGTGCCGGGCGCGGAAGGACTTCAGGGGGCCGAGGAGTCCGGGTGTCGTCCAGTCGAGGAGGGCCCACAGCTCGGAGAGGTTGTTCTCCACCGGGGTGCCGGTGAGGGCCACGCGCGCGGGGGACGGGATCGTGCGCAGGGCCTTCGCCGTCGCCGAGTAGGGGTTCTTGACGTGCTGCGCCTCGTCCGCGACGACCATGCCCCAGCGCTGCTCGGCAAGCCGCGGTGCCGCCGTCCGCATGGTGCCGTACGTCGTCAGGACGAAGCCGCCGGTCACCTCGTCCAGCGAGCGGTCCGGGCCGTGGAAGCGGCGGACGGGGACGCCGGGGGCGAACCGGGTGATCTCCCGCTGCCAGTTGCCGAGCAGGGAGGCGGGGCAGATCACCAACGTCGGCTCGCTGCGCGCGCGTTTGAGGTGCAGGGCGATGAGCGTGATCGTCTTGCCGAGGCCCATGTCGTCGGCGAGGCAGCCGCCGAGGCCCAGGCTGGTCATGAGGTCGAGCCAGGCCAGGCCCCGGAGTTGGTAGTCCCGCAGCCGGGCGTCGAGTCCGGGCGGGGGCTCGGCCGGGAGCACTCCGGTGGTCAGGCGGTCGCGCAGGACGGCCAGGGCGCCGACCGGCACCGCCTCGACGGTCTCGCCGTCCACCTCCGCGCTGCCGGTGAGCGCGACGGAGAGGGCGTCGACCGGGTCGAGGAGGCCCAGTTCGCGCTTGCGGGCCTTGCGGACCAGGGCCGGATCGACGAGCACCCACTGGTCCCGCAACCGCACGACCGGTCGGTGCGCCTCGGCCAGCGCGTCCATCTCGGCCTCGCTGAGCGGGTCGCCGCCCAGGGCCAACTGCCAGCGGAACTGGAGCAGTTCCTCGCTCTCGAAGAAGCCCGTGCCGTCGGTCGCCGAGCCGGGGGCCGACCTGACCACCGCGGCCGCCGAGAGGTCCTGGGCGAGGTCCCGTGGCCAGTGCACCGCGACTCCGGCCGCCGCGAGCCGGGTCGCCGCCACGCCGAGCAGGTCGCCCAACTCCTCGTCGGACAGGGCCAGTACGGCCGGCACATCCTGCTCTGCGAGGCGGTCCAGGGGCGGCCAGATGCGCGCCGCGCGCCGCACGGCGAGGGCCGCGTCCACGCGCGCGCGTGGCCCGAAGATGCTCACCGCGGCGACCTGGCCGAGTGCGTTCCAGTCCAAATCCATGTCGAGTCTCCCTCGCTCAGGCGGCGGTGCCGACGTGGGTCGGTGCC